>JBKHCQ010000429.1:0-3093 GCA_046541755.1 Anaerolineales bacterium
CGAGTCAACTTTAGTTGACTTGCGCTTAGTAGCCGGGGATTTCAATCCTCGGCGCTGTGCGGGATGCGTTCCGGGAGCAGCTATCACTCCTCACGCCAATGCACTTCCCCTATCGATTCGAGCCGCTGGCCCGGAATCGAAGCTCCAACACCACATCCGTGCGCAGGCGCAGATCGTAGGTCACCTGCCCCTCCGTCATCTGCGCTGGCGGCAGCGTACTCTCCAACACCGTGGCCAGTCGCGGCAGCAGCACGGTGATCTGAGCCGGCGTCGGCTCTTTCCCCCCTTGGCGCTGGAGATAGAGGCGATAGCGCCACACATCGTCATCTTCCTCCCACGCCATCACCTCGGAGGGCAAGCTGTAGGTGAAGCGTGCCTCGTGCCGCCGCCCCGGATGGAGCACGAAGAAGGTCCCGAAGACCGTCTTCCCCGACTCCTGCGGGATGATCTCCGGCTCCCCGGCGCGGCTCTTGCCGCTGGCCAACATCCGCCCCGGCACCGGGTTAATGGTCGCGCTCAGCAGGCGACTGCCCACCGGCACATACGCGCGCGCGTAATTCCAGTGGCACTGCTCCATCCGATGATCGTAGGTGTAATTCCGCGGCTTCTCAAAGTGATAGCAATAGCCCGCCTGCTGGGGGCCGAGATGCTGATAGTGTAACGCTAAAGTCGCCCTGGGATGGCGGGGCAGCCTCAAATCCACCGTGTAGGAGAGGCTCTCTTCGATATACGGATTGACCTTGTTGTAGCCCAGATTCGCATCGACCGCCATCAGATAATCCCCCGGCCCGTGATGCAGCGCGCCATCCCATCCGGTTTGACGTAAGATCTCCGCCGCGGGGCCGTCATCGAGCAGATAGATGAAAAGCTCACGCTCCTCCAGCACACGGAGGGTCGCCAGGCCCAACCCCAAAGCATCGATCTTCTCCGGCGAACGCTGCATCGTCTCGATAGCGGCGGCCAAGACGCGCGCCAGGAAGTCCTTGTGGGCGCGATCCCACTGCGAGCGCGGATCCACGTCATACTGCGCCCGCGATTCCCGCATCGCCGCGATGAGATTCGCCTGCGTGATCGGCGCATCGTAGCCTTCCACCTCCAGCGGGGGAAAGGCCGCGATCAACTGCTCCGCGCCGCGCTGATTGAGCGCCAGCACCCCATCGATCTCACCGACGTAATAGGGCGGGCGATAGAGCGCCAACGCCACCTGCGCGGCGGTTGGGAAGTCGGGACTCCAATTCGCATCCCGGAAGCCCCAAAGGTCGAGGTCCATAATCTCGCGCAGGGGCAGCGGCGGATCAGGATAGGGCAGGGAGAAGTCGTCCACCTGTCCGCTGTTCTCGAAGGCCACGCGGATGACCCGGCCTTCCTGCACCGTGACCTGGGCCACGGCGGTGATGAATCCGCCCGTGGGGCGCAACTCGTCCTCATTTTGGACGAGGAGCAGATAGGTGCGCTTCTCGGACGCGCCCAACAGCGTGGGAAGTAGCCGGGTGCTCTGCATCCCATCCGAGAGCAGGGGCAACATCTCATCCAAGCGCTCAACCCAGTGCGCGACGCGCGGGACAAGCCGCGCCACGTCGATCTCCTCGCGCGACCGCTCCACACGCGCCAGCAACTCGTAGGCCTGCGCCAACTGCGGCTGTGACGCTTCTAAGGCCGTCGCCGTCACTTCGCCCATGCCGTGGCCTCTGTTTTCCAGCACGGGATCAAAGGCCTCCAGCGCCAACGCTCCAGCCTGGGTCAGATCCAGGCCCATCTGCAACAGATGCGGCGCCGCCGCGATAGTTTCGCCGTAGCGCGGCATCCAGCGCAGGTGCGGAGCCAGCGCCAGCGCGAAGGGGAACTCGGCACGAACGCCGCGCAAATCGGCGTGGGTGTTCTGGAGCAGTTCTGCGGGTCGCCACGGCGCGACCGCCGCCGGCCCCTCCGCCGCCAACGACTGCAATGCCGCGACATCGGAGCGTATCACATTGGCCCAGCGTCGCGCCCGCGAGAGCCACAGGCCGCCGCTGACGATAATCACCAAGAGATCCAACACTAAGAAAAGACGCCAGATAGCCTTACGTCGTTGCAAGCTCACGGCTGATGCCCTCCCGCCGGTTGCGCGTCCGGCCCCTGAAGCTGCTGTAATCGCACGCGGAGACCCGATTGGTTAGGCGCCATCGCGACGGCGCGGGCCAATAAGCGCCGCGCCGCATCCGTATCCTGCCAGCTCAAATAGACGGTCGCCAAGTTGTCGTAGGCGCGGGGATAGAGCGGATCCCACGTCAGCGCGGAATGGAAGAGCCGCCCCGCTTGCACCATGCGATCCAAGCGCGCCTCCGACGACACATCGGCGGCTCGCTGCGCGCGCTTGAGCGCCCGCTCGCCCAGGAGATTGTAGCCCCTGGCGATCAGCAGCGGATGGAAGGGCCACAGCAACAGCAGGATCAAGCCGGCCAGAAACAAACTGTGCCCGGCGATGATCCAGCGGTTATGAGATGCGGGTGATGCTTTGTCGTGTGGGTTCATGTTTTATCCACTCATTTCAGATTGCCCAGCCCGGCGATCCCCACGGCCCGATGGCCGTGGGGTCAAAGAAAAATCGCGGCAACTCCTACAAAGTCGGCCTTCGCCGACTACGCTACAGATTTCTCTCCCTCCGGCATCATTGTCCGTTCCCACGCTTCCCAAGTAGTTCCATCCGCGTGATGTTCTTTCTGCTTCTCAATGTAGGCCTGGACCTTGGGTGCTTCATCTTTCCGCAAGGTAAACGCTCCATAAGATCCCTGCCATTTGAAGAACTCACCTGGCGTGATTTTGTGGGTTACTAAATGGGATGACGATCCCTTGACTTCCTTCACTAACGTAGCCACAGTTACCGTTGTGGGAAAACGTACCAGCAGATGGACATGGTCTTCGATGCCTCCGATGGCCAGCGGTACGCACTTATGCGCCTGACATTTTTTAGCAACAGCAGCGTAAATCTGCGGCCGGATCGTATCATCGATCAACGGCAAACGATCCCACGTCGCCCATACCAGATGTAAATACAACTGAGTATAAGGAGCGCGCATAATATTTCTCCTTTTGTTTTTACCTTACTGCCCGGCG
>JBKHCQ010000430.1:0-3048 GCA_046541755.1 Anaerolineales bacterium
AGCGAATGGGCGAATGGGCGAATGGTGGCCTATGCCCCCCACCACGGCGGTTCATCTGGCGGGGGGACGTACCACAGATCCTCGAACTCGTCGGTGACCGGCTCGGAAGCGACCGATTGGCCCGCCAACCAGCGTTGCGCGACGATGGGCAACTCCTCGCGCGTCCCCTTGCGGATTTGGGGATCGGGTAGGGAATCCAAGAACCACTGCCCGTAGCGTCGCGAGAGCAGGCGGTGATCCAGCACCACGGCGATGCCCTGATCCGAGGCCTTGCGGATCAGCCGCCCGAAGCCCTGCATAAAGCGCAGCGTGGCTTCGGGCACCATATACTCCATAAAGGGATTTTCGTAGCGACCGGCGCGCGCCTCGACGATGGGGTCGTTCGGCACGTCGAAGGGGAGTTTGGTGATGACCAGGCACGAGAGCGAGTCGCCGGGAATATCGACGCCCTCCCAGAAGGAGCGGGTGCCCAGCAGCACGGCCTTCTCCTGCCGCTCGAAGTTTTCTAGTAGTTGCGCGCGCGAGCTGCCTTCGCCCTGCGCGAGGACTGTGATGCCCTCCTGCGCCAACGCGCCCGTGAGCGCCTTCGAGGTGTGGCGCAGTTGATTGTACGAAGTGAAGAGCGCCATCCCGCGCCCCCCCGTCGCCCGAAAGAGCCGCAGCAACGTCGTGTTCACCGCCTCCTGATAGCCGCGCTTCCCCGGATCGGGGATGTCGGTCACCAGATAGAGCAGCGCCACGTTGGGATAATCGAACGGCGAGCCGACCGTTAACTCCCGCGAGTTATCGGCGCCCAGTCGCTCTCGCATATAATCGAAATTGCCGCCCGCGCGCAGCGTCGCCGAGGTCAGGATAACGGAGCGATTCTTCTTGAAGACGTGCTCCTGGAGCATTGGCCCTACATCTAAAGGCACGGCGTTGAGGATGATGGGCATCTGATGGCGCGGCTTCTCAATCCAGTAGATGGCGTTCTCTTTCGGCTCGGCGATCATCGCGTGGAGTTGACCGTGCGCCGCCGCCAGGCGGCGGGCGATGCCGGCCACTTGGAATTGTAACCCCTCCAGCATCTCGCCCTCCGGCGGATGGAGTTGCATCAAATCGCCGATCCCCTCGGCTAACTGTTGCAAGCCTTCGGCCACCGTGCTCAGCGGCTCGGCGGTGCGCGCCCACGCCAACTCCACATCCCGCCAGCTTGGCTGCTCGCGCAGTTCCTTGGTGAGGCGTAGCCGCGCGGAGTAGTGCGGGTTGTGTTGGGTGATGTTGTCGTCGGCGAAGATCTCGGCGGTGTCGAAGACCTCCTCCAGGCGGCGCATCACATAGTCGGCGCCATCCTCCAGATGGACGATGGCGCGTTCCAGGGGGACTCTGGCCTTGTGCGGCAGCGTGTTGGCGATCTGCCGAATTTGGGAGAAGACGCCGGGTGATTTGCTATGCTGCCGTTGGAGATCCTCCAGCGCGTAGCGCAGCCCCGGCCAACTGGCCTCCTCGCGCAGCGATTCGGTCGCCGCCCGCTCCAGATGATGGGCTTCGTCGACAATGAGCAGGTCGTACTCCGGCAGCACGTGGTGATTCGTCACGATGTCGGCCAGGAGCAGGGCGTGGTTGATGACGAGGACGTGGGCGCCTTCGGCCTTGGCGCGCGCGCGATAGAAGAACTCCTCCTCGTCGGCGAGCGGCGCGCAGGATTCATCGGCGGCGGAGATGCTGTGCCAGATGCCGCGCTCCTCCCGCGTGGGGAAGAAGAGCACGTCGCCGTCGCCATCGACGGTATGGGGCAGCCAGCAGAGCACCTTGGCCAGCACGCGCATCTCGTGATGGTTGCGCGGCCCGCGCTGGCGCAGCGCCGTGAAGGCTCGCATACAGAGGTAGTGCGAGCGCCCCTTGAGAATCTGATGCCGAAAATCGAAGGGCAGGACGTCGGCCAGCTTGGGGAGATCTTTGTTGACCAGTTGCTCCTGCAAGTTGATGGTGTTGGTGGAGATGACGACGCGCTGCTCGTTTTGGATGGCCCAGTGGAGCGCGGGTAGCAGGTAGGCTAACGATTTGCCCGTGCCCGTGCTGGCCTCCACCATCAGATGGGCGCCGTCGTTGAAGGCCTGCGCCACAGCCTGCAACATATTCACCTGCTGCTCGCGGTACTCGTACTCCGGGAAGGCTTGGGCGACGATCCCCTCGTCATCCAATAGGCGGGTGAGCGCGTCGATATTCAACCGCTCGACTGTCTCCCGGGGCGTCAGAGGCGGCGGCGTTTCCTTTTCCTCAAAGGTTAAGATGCCCACCTTGCCCTCGCTTCGGGAGGCCAGTTGCGCGCCAATCGCGCCTTGGATGCCCTGCTCGCGGCGGAAGTAGTTTGCATCGCGGAAGAAGTTGGCCGGCCCCCAATTCACCTGGCGGCCCAGGCGGATGATCTCCGCCCGCGTCTCGGAGGGCAGGTCGGCGGCGCGCTTCATCAGGGCGATGAAGAGCCGGTAGGTCATCCGGGCGTCATCCAAGGCGCGATGGGTCTGCTCCGGCAGGCCGGGCACGACGATGCCCAGTTCTGTGACGAGATTTTCCAGGCTGTAGCGACCGGCGTGGGGCACCAAGATGCCCGCCAACTCGAAGGTGTCGACGGCGGGATGGCCGTAGAAGGCGCCGTGCCGCTGGAGGAAAGCTAAGTCGAATTGGATGCTATGGCCGACGATCAGATCGCGCCCCACGAAGTCGACGGCGGCGCGGGCCGCCTCGCGAACGCCGGGCGCGCCTTTGACGTGGTTGTCCGTGATGCCGGTCAGGTCGGTGACAAAGTCAGGGATGCTGCGGCCGGGATTGACGAAGGTGGAGAAGGTCTCCAGAATGCGCTCGCCCTGAAAGCGCACCGCGCCAATTTCGATGATGGCTTCTTTTTCCGGATCCAGGCCTGTGGTTTCCAAATCTAACGCGACGTAATTTTTAGCCATAGGTTCCTTTCGTATCGTAACGGCGTCTTGTTTTTCCTCTTTCTCAAAACCCGGCGCTTCAGCGCCGGGCTAACAGAGCGAAGCTTCCTTTGGAGGCTCGATGGAGGCT
>JBKHCQ010000431.1:0-3029 GCA_046541755.1 Anaerolineales bacterium
ACGGATCTATCGACGTTGATCAAGACCCAGGGATGCGCGAAGACGCGAACGGGCTTGATGCCTCGGTGGATGATCTTGTTCCAGGCGGTTTGGGAAATGGCCAAGGCTTCTCTGTCCCACGCCAGTTCCTCGCCTTTCACGCTTTCGATAGCATAGGCAATTTCCAACAGGCCATACTCGTGGAGCTTTTGATGGAAGAACTCGCTCTTGGTCACCTGCTTGATGCGCGGGTTTTGGTATTTATCTCGTCCGTTAGGATCAGAGGTCATAAACTTCTCTTCTGTCCGTTTCTGTCTCGCCCTCACTCCCGGCGATAGGGCTGGAGCAGTGCTGCCGGATACGAAGCGTTCCTCCCGGCGATGACCAGCGCGACAATCGTCACCAGATAGGGGAGCGCTAAGAAGGTTTCGTAGGGGATGGGGAGTTGGAGACCCATCGCCTGCAAGCGCAACTGGAGCGCAAACGTCCCGCCGAAGATCAATGCGCCGCCCATCACTTTGAGCGGATCCCAGTTGCCGAAGATCACCAGCGCCAGCGCGACCCATCCCCGCCCGGCGATGATGCCGTGGGTGAAGGCGCCCAACTGCGCGATGGAGAGGAACGCGCCGCCCGCGCCCATCAAAGCGCCACCGATTATCAGCGCCAGGTAGCGGATCGCGAAGACGTTGACGCCCGCCGCGTCGGCGGCCTCCGGGTTCTCGCCCACCGCGCGGATCTTCAGGCCGAAGCTGGTGTGGTAGAGCAGCCACCACGCCAGCGGCACGATCACGAGGAACGCGATGTAGGTCAGCGCGTACTGTTGGAAGAGCACGCGCAAAATGGGTACGTTGGCCAGCGGCGCCCATTGTTCAAATGGATCGATGGACGGCGGCGTCGAGCGCCCGCCGTAGCGCAGACGGAATCCGAAGAGCGCCAATCCACTCAGCAGCAGGGTGATGCCCAGGCCGGAGACGTGCTGGTTAACGCCCAAGGTGACGGAGAACAGCGCCATCAGCAGGCCGGCCAGTGCGCCGCTGATGATGGCCGCCAGCAAGCCCAGCCAGAGCGAGCCGGCGACATCCCCGACGAGAAAGCCGATGAAGGCGCCGAAGAACATCGTGCCCTCGATGCCCAGGTTTAGGATGCCCGCGCGCTCCGCGTAGGTCTCGCCCATCGCCGCTAACAATAACGGCGTGGCCACTCGCAAGGTCGCCGCGATCAAGTTGACTAAAAACGTATCCATCACACCCTCCGAATGCGATAACGTTGCAACAAGAACATGCCCAAGGTGACCAGGAGCAGCGTCGCTTGGGTGATCTCGCCCAAATAGACCGGGACGCCCAGCGCGCGGCTTACCGTCTGCGCGCCGGTATCGACCAGGCCGAAGAAGAGGGCCGCCGCGCCCACGCCCAGCGCGTTTAGCGCGCCCAACGTGGCGATGATGATGCCCGTGTAGCCGTAGCCGGGGGAAATTTCGCCGGTGAGGTGGAATTGAATGCCCGCGACCTCGCAGACGCCCACAATGCCCGCGATGCCGCCGCTGATGAGCGCGGCGGTGAGCACCGTGCGCTCCACTTCGACGCCGGCGAAGCGCGCAGCCGATTTACCCAAGCCGACGGCCCGCATCTTCAGGCCGAAGCCCGTGCGCGTGAGCACGAACCACAGTATCAGCAGCGCGAGCAGGGCGATGATAAAGCCTAAGTTGAGCCGTGAGCGCGGTATCAGCTTCGGCAGGCGGGTACACATTTCGATCTCCGGGGATTGGGGCCAGCCGGATTCGGGATCGCGCCAGGGGCCGTTCAACAGCGCGCTGACGATGTAGAGCATCACGGAGTTGAGCAGCAGCGTCGTCACCACCTCATCGACGGCCATCTTCACGCGCAAGAGCGCCGGGATCAAGGCCCACGCCATCCCGCCTAAGAAGCCGCCCAGCAGCATAAGGGGGATGGCGAGGATGGACGGGACGCCGCCCAGTACTGTGCCCAACCACGCGGCCATGATCGCGCCGGCGTAGAGTTGCCCCTCCGCGCCGATGTTATAGTAGCCCGCCGAGAAGGCGAAGGTCACCGCGACGCCCGCTAAAATCAGCGGCGTGGCGGTCACCAGCACCTCCAGCACGCCCACGCGCGTCGAGAGCGGGGCGACCAAGAAGTAGTAGTAGGCCTCCAGCGGATCCGCGCCAGAGAGGAGGATCAGCCCGGCGGTGAGAATAAAGGTGACCACGAGCGCCAGCACGGGGATCAAGGTGCGCATCCATACCGGCGGGGAGGTCGCTTTTTCCAAGAAGAATCGATTTTTGAGAAAGGTCATAATGACGCGGTTCCTTCCGTGACGTTTGCTGTCGCTGTTTTGGGCGTCTGCCGCACCGCGCCCGACATCATCAATCCCAGGTGCTCTACGTCGGCCTCGCGCGCCGGGACCACGCCGACGATCTCGCCCTCATACATCACGGCGATGCGATCTGAGAGCGCCAGAATCTCATCCAAATCCTCGGAGATCAGGAGCACGCCGGCGCCGCCCGCCCGCTGTTCCAACAACTGACGTCGCACGTATTCCGTCGCGCCCACGTCTAGGCCGCGCGTCGGCTGGGGCGCGATCACGACCTTGGGCTGCCGCGACAGCACCCGCGCCAGCAGCAGCTTTTGCATATTGCCGCCGGAAAGCGTCCGCGTCCGATCTGTGGGCCGGGCCTTGATCTGGAATTGGTCGATCAACGCCTCGGCGTGCGCGCGGATGGCCTGGCGATCCAAGCGCCCGCCCTGGACGAAGGTGTGCAGGTGTTCCAGCGCTAAATTCTCCGCCACGGTCAACTCGCCGACAAGGCCCTCGTGGCGATCCTCCGGGATGCGCCCCACGCCGACGGCGCTCAATTGCGCCGGCGAAGCGCCCGTCATCTCCGCGCCGCTGACGATGATGCGCCCTCGCGTGATGGGGCGCACGCCGCTGAGCGCCTCGGCCAACTCGGTCTGGCCATTGCCGCCCACGCCCGCGATCCCCAAAATCTCCCCGGCCTGGATGGCCAAATCCACGCCCTTGAGCGCGGGCAAGCC
>JBKHCQ010000432.1:0-3003 GCA_046541755.1 Anaerolineales bacterium
GCTGCCCATACTGGGATCAAGCACCTTGAGATCGAGCACCGCATCCACTAACGCCTTTCCCGCCGCGATTTTGGATTCTGGATTGTGGCTTGTGGCCGATGTCGCCTCGAAATCCACCTCGTTTTGCATTTCCCATTCTTCATTCGCAATTCTACATTCTTTGACCAGCGGCCCCAACGTCTGCGCGACGATGTAGGCGACGATGTACTGCGGCGTGTAGTAGGAGCCGGTGGCCTTGCGCTCGCCCTTGTCGGTCTCCAGGTAGATTTCGCCCTCGGCGCGACGCTCCACAACTTTCGCGCCCTGGGGCGCGGCGGACGCGGGCAGCCACTGCTCGCCCTTCCCATTGCGGATGGCGACCATCCGCTCGGCGGCCAAGCGCGGCTGATATTCCAGCAGCCCCTCGTAGATGGAGCCTAAGTGGCGCACGTTGAGCGTGCGGTAATCGACGAACTCCTTGCTCCCGCTCTCCGTCTCGCGGCGGCAGAGAAGATCGACGGCGCGGGTGAAAGCCCGGTCGCCTACCGATTTCTGGGCCAGGAAGGGATGCTGCTGTGGGTCAAACAGCCCGCCGTTGTAGCGCACGACGTTGATTTCGGCGTTGAAGTTGGGGTCGTCCCCATTGATGAGGTGAAAAAGGTCGCAAAGCGCACCATAATACCGGCTTCTGCCCCGCCCGATATACGTGCCCTCATCCAACAACTCGGTGATCTCCTTCATCAGCCGCCCGAAGCCATACAAATCGTTATAGCGCCGGTTGCGCACGGGCAGGAGGCCCCGGCTCTCGCCGTAGAGGATAAAGAGCAGGCGATAGAGCAGATAGAGGCTGTTATCGTAGATCTCGTGAAGATCGTCGGCGCTCAGCCCGTTGGGCGCATAATCGAGGAAGCCCTGCATCAGCAACTCCAAGGCACGGTAGGCGTTCTCCTGCAAATCCTCTTCCAACGCCAGCGCGTAGGCCTCGCTGCCGGCCAGCACATCATCCAAGAAGACGCGGCCCTGCGCATCGGGCCGGAAGGCGGCCTGGCGGAAGAAGAGGTAGAAATAGCGGATGGCGCCGGCGGGAACCAGTCCTGAGTCTGTCGAAGGATCATCCTGCTCCAACAGCTTCAGCAGATCCACCTCGTAGTAGGTATCCAGGCGATAGCTGGTCTCCCGATGGACGAGACGCCAGGTGCGCCCGTTGGCGAGGATGCCCCACGTGAGGCCCGTGGCCTTGAGATAGTAATCGATCTGGTAGCTGGGATTCTGGCGGTCGAAGGACGTGCCGCCGCCCCGCTGCTTCTTGCTCAGGTTGACGTCCCACTGCTTGACTTCGCCCACGGCCAGGGCGCGCTGGGCGTACGCCTCCGTCTTCTGGATCGCGGCAGCCGCCTGGCGGTCGTCCTCGGTGGGGAAGAAAGCATAATCGGGCCGTCGGATGCCCTTCCCCAGGCCGGGCACACGGGCCTGCCGCTCTAAAATGTGCCCCAGGCGCTCGAAGATCGGCTCGAACCAGTGCGCCTCGAGTTGCGTCTCGTTGTACTCCGCGAGATGCTCGCCCTCGCGCGCGTAGAGATCGCGCAGCCAGGCGCGGAACGCGACGGCCTCGTCGAAAGCGGCATCCCACCGGGGATCGCCGGGCAGCAGCGCATCGAGGTAGTGATCAGAAAAGAGAAACTGGTTGTTGTAGAGCTTATCCAGGACCAGCGAGAGTTGTGCGGTTGTCGCGTCGTGAGTCATTGCGTTCCCTCCAAAAATCGGCAGTGTGAAGATCGATCCTTTTCCCCTTCTCCCCTTCTCCCCTTCGCCCCCTCGACCTCGGTGCTCTGGCACATGATCTCGCCGCCGAAGTCGGTCACCATCGTGGGGGGCCGCCGTCATCAGCTTGATTCAGATTCCTGATTCCACTGAAACAAGCTAAAGGAGGCTCGAAAGGAGGCTCGAAAGGAGGCTCGCAAAGCCGCCAAGACGCTAAGGAAAATAAGGTAAAGGTTAATTTTCGTGATCAGAGACCGTGATTTGACGAATAAAATTAAGCCAAACTTCTAGCTACCGGACACTTTTTCCAAGCCCACTCTTAATCAGCAGATAGAGCAGATGTAAGCAGATTGGATTTCGGTTCAGATCTAAAGTCTCACAAATAAAGCACAAAGAGGTGCAGAGGAAGATATTTCTCTGCGGATCTTTGAGAAAATTGCCGGTAACTCTGTATCAATTAGACTATCTGATTATCCATTTGCTCCATCTGCTCCATCTGCTGAGATAGAGGCATAAAACTGTCCGGTAGGTAGGCCAAACTTTAAAAATCTTGGCGACTTTGGGTCTTAGCGTGAGATCGTCCCCCTTCTTTCAGGTGAGTCATTCCTTATCCAGCACCTGCGCCAACACCTGGGCCAACTGCTCTCCATCGAGCGGCTTGAGCATCCATCCGGCCAGACCTTGAGCTTGGAGCGCCTCCAGTTCATGCTCCATGGGATGACCGCTCAACATCACCACCGGGAGGGTCAGGCCGCGCTGCCGCATGGCGTGGAACAACGCCTGCCCGCCCATCTCCGGCATCACCAGGTCGCTCAGCACCACCGCGATCTCATCCGCGTGCTGCTCCAACACGGCCAGCGCCGCGCGCCCATCGGCGGCCGGCAGCCCCCGATAGTTCAAGATTTCCAGGATGTCGATCATCGCCGCGCGCAAAGCGGCGTTATCCTCCACCACCAGCACCGTCTCTCCTTGCCCTCGGATCAAGGAGCCGCTTTCGATGGCCGGTGGGGTGGACGGCCGCACCTGTAAGGCCGGCAGATAGATGGTGAATGTTGTCCCGCGCCCCACCTGGGAGGTCACGTCGATGTGACCCTCGTGCTGTTTCACGATGCCAAATACTTGGGACAGCCCCAATCCTGTCCCCTGGCCCACCTCTTTGGTGGTAAAGAACGGCTCAAAGATGTGGGGCCGCGCCTTCGGCGGAATCCCACTTCCGTTGTCCGTCACCGCGATACGTATCCATCCTCCATTATCCCCATTATC
>JBKHCQ010000433.1:0-3003 GCA_046541755.1 Anaerolineales bacterium
ATGCAGAGATATAGCTCGGAAGAGATCGCCAAATCCCCGACGCCACGGTATACCGAAGAGTATTTATGCCCCGCATTAGCGATTATTCTGTCGTGATCTTATCGCAAGTCCGCGCGTTGGCCGTTTTGTCGTAGGTGAAGCCGGGACGGGTGATGTTGGTGACGCAGAAGGTGACTTCGCCGCGCCGCTCGCTCGGCTCGGAGCGCAGGGTGATGACGCCATCCTCGTCAGTCTGGCCCTCCGTCTCGCCCCGGCGGATGGCGCCGACCCACCCGCCGCGGACGTTGGCGTCGGTCACGGGGTTGCCGTCGGCGTCTACGATGGTGATGGCGACGATGGCCTGCCACGTCCCGTCGGCGTTCTCTTCCGCCGTGACGGCGATGTCGCCCACGTGCGTCACGCCGCGCTCGGTGGCCGTGGCTTCCACCATATCGGGCCGCTGGTAGACGCGGACGTAATCTACTTTAAGGAATTGTGGGAAGACGGTGCTATCATCCGGCGGGCCGGGCCATTCGCCGCCCACGGCCAGGTTGAGCAGCAGGAAGAAGGGGTGATCGTAAACCCAATCCCCGCGCACGCTCTGCGGGGTGAGCTTGAAGTACTCCTCATCATCCACGTACCAACGTATTTCCTCCGGCTCCCACTCGACGGCGTAGACGTGGAACGCCTCGGCGAGGTCGGGCACAGTGGTGTAGTGGCCGACGCCCCCGCTGCCGGCGTAACCGGGGCCGTGAACCGTCCCGTGGATGCGGTTGGGTTCGCGTCCGATGTGTTCCATGATATCGATCTCGCCGCAGTCGGGCCACCCGACGGTCTCGAAGTCCGCGCCGAGCATCCAGAAGGCCGGCCAGATACCGTTGCCGTAGGGCAACTGCATCCGCGCCTCGAAGCGGCCATACGTCCAGGCGAGCAAGCCCTGGGTCTTGATGCGGGCGGAGGTGTAGTTGCGGCGGACAAACTCCTCCTCGCGCGCCTCGATGACGAGCAGGCCATCCTCCACGCGGGCGTTTTCGGGGCGGTCGGTGTAGGCCTGCAACTCATTGTTGCCCCACCCGTGCCCGCCGATGTCGAAAACCCAGTTGTCGGGATCGAGCGCCTTGTCCTCGAACTCATCCTGCCAGACCAGCGTCCAGCCCTCGCGCTCCCACTCGGGCGTGGGCGTCGGCTCCGGCGTGGATGTGGGGGAGAGTGTGGCGGTTGGTTGTGGCGTCGGGGTGGTCTGGGGTGCAGTCGCGCATCCGACGAGCAGTAGTGCGCCGAGTAAAACAATCAGGCCGAGTTTTGATAGCTTTTTTGATAGCTTCATAGCTATCACTCCAACCCGTAGCCGAACGGGAAGAGCGGCGCGTCATCAAGGGCGCTGTAGGGAATCTGTTCCATCGACGCGGGCCAGGTGTGCGGCAGTTTGCCGGTGAACGGCTCGTCGCCGAAGAGCACGTCCGCCACGCCCTGCCCCTCCGTGCCGGGCAGCCAGGCCACCACGACGGCGTCCGCCAGGTCGAGCGCGTCATTTAAGATAAGCGGGCGGCCGGTGATCAGGATGACAATAAGGCGCTCGCTGTTCTCGCGCAGCCGGTTGATGACGGACATATCTGCTTCAGAGAGCGCCAAATCCGCCGCGTCGCCGCGCCCCTCCGCGTAGGGCTGCTCGCCCACCACGGCGATGCCCACATCGGCCAGCTCGTCGAAGCGGCCAAAGCGACTGAAGCGCACGTCGGCATCGGCCCCGGCGGTCGCCTCTATCGCCTGGAGGATAGTCGTCCCTTCGGTGATGTTGCCAACTCTCCCCTGCCACTCTATCGTCCATCCGCCACATTGGATACCGATATCATCAGCGGCCTGGCCGCCCACGAAGATCCGGGGTGTATCTTTGCTCAAGGGCAGTGCGCCGCCCTCGTTCTTGAGCAGCACCAGCGATTGCGCGACGGCCTCGCGGGCCAGATCGCGATGCTCGTCCGCGCCGATCACATCGAGCTGGGCCGGAGCGCTCATCGGGCGCTCGAACAGCCCCAGCTCGAATTTCACGGTGAGGATGCGGCGCACGGCGTCGTCGATGCGCTCCTGTGGCACGTCGCCCTGCTCCACGGCGCGGGTGAGCGTGGAGATAAAGCGTTCGTAATCGTAAGGAACCATATTCATATCGATGCCGGCGTTGATGGCGGTGACGACGGCCTCGTAATAATCGGGTGTGATCTGATCAACCGCGCCCCAGTCGGAGACCACGAAGCCCTCGAAGCCCAACTCGCCCTTGAGCACCTCGGTGATGAGATAGTGCTGCGCGTGCATCTTCATCCCGCCCCAACTGGAGTAGGAGATCATGATACTCCGCGCGCCCGCCTCGATGGCGGCCTGGTACGGCGGCAGATGGACGGCGCGGAGCGTGGCTTCATCCACGTCGGTGACGCCTTGATCCAGTTTAAAATCCTCGGTGGTGGAGCTGCCCCATGTGGTTTCGCCATCGGCCACAAAGTGCTTGGGCGTCGCCAGGATGGTGCGCGGATCGGCCAGACTCGCGCCTTGCAGCCCTTCGAGGTACGCGGTCGCCAACTCGGTGACAAGGGCGGTATCCTCGCCGAAGGCTTCGTAGGTGCGGCCCCAGCGGATGTCGCGCGGCACGGCGACCACCGGCGCGAAGTTCCAGTCGATGCTGGTAGCGGCGACTTCCAGCGCGGTCGCTGCGGCGGTGCGGCGCACGAGATCGGCGTTGCGGGTCGCGCCCAGGCCGATCTGGTGCGGGAAGATAACCGCGCCTTTAACGTTGTTGTGCCCGTGGATGGCGTCCACGCCGTAGATCAGGGGGATGCCGAGCGGGGTATCCAGCGCCGCCATCTTGTAGGCGTTGACCATCTCGGCCCACGATTCGGGCGTGTTGGGGGAGGGATAGCCGCCTCCGCCGCTCAACACGCTGCCGATGGCGTAGTCCGTGACGGCCTGGGGCTGGATGCTGCCCTTCTCCACCTGCGTCATCTGACCAATCTTCTCCGCCAGGGTCATCTGGGCCAG
>JBKHCQ010000434.1:0-2989 GCA_046541755.1 Anaerolineales bacterium
TAACTTGCAACTTGCAACTTGTAACTTGTAACTTGTAACTTGCAACTTGTAACTTATAACTGATTAGGAGGAACTATGAATCACCCCAATTTGCGCGGCATTTTCCCGGCGATGGTCACGCCGTATCAGAATCAAGAAGACTCAGCGCTCGACGAAGCGCGCTTGCGCGAGCTGCTCCAACGCCTGCTGCCCGATGTCGATGGCTTTGTGATCAACGGCACCACCGGCGATTTTCCCCTGCTCAGCCGCGAGGAGCGCCGCCGCACGTTAGAAATCACCGCCGAGGAAATTTCCGGCGCCGATAAGCTCCTGATCGCGGGCACCGGCGCCGTCGCCACCCGCGACGTCATCACGTTCACCCAAGATGCGTTAGCCGTCGGCGCGGACGCGGCGCTCGTCGTGACGCCCTACTACCTGCGCCCCACGCCCGCCGGTCTCTATCGCCACTTCGCCGATCTGGCCGCCGCCGTGCCGGAGATGCCCATCCTCTTGTACAACTTCCCGCAACTGGCGGGCCAGCCCATCCCGCCGGAAACCGTCGCCGCCCTGCGTGCCGACAACCCCAGCATCGTGGGGATGAAGGACACCTCCGGTAATCTCAGCTACTTCCTCACCGTGATGGAGCAGACGGACGACGACTTCCAGATGTTAGTTGGGCAGGGGACGTTGCTGCTGCCCGCGCTGGCGATGGGAGGCGTGGGTGGCGTCTTGGCCGCCGCGAACCTGATCCCCGCCCACTACCAGAAGCTGCGCGCCGCCGTCGCGCGCGGAGATCGCGCCACGGCGCGGCAACTCCAAAGCCAGATCGCGCCGGTCGCCCAAGTGATCGACCGCTATGGCAGCTTAGGCGTGCGCGTCGGCCTGGAATTGCAGGGCTTCCCCATCGGCGCGCCACGTTCTCCTCTCACACTGGAGGGTATGCTGGATGCAGCCGAGCGCACTGCATTCGAGCAAGCCCTTCAGGCATGCGCGGAGGTCTCTTGATCCCATTCCAGAAGCATCGCCGTTCAGATAGCGCGCGTCTTCCCTGGTTGACGCTCGGTTGGTTGGTCCTAATTCTGGCGGCGTGCGCGACCGCGTCGTCCACACCCACGACGCCGCCGCCCACCGCGACGAACACCGCCCTTCCCCCGACGCCCACCGACGCCACGCCCCCCGCGCCCACGCCGATTCCCCAACATCTCGTGCTCTGCTCGGTGGAGCCGCAGTCCGTCAATCCCTTCACCCCCTCGCAGGCGGGGGAGGATTTGCTGGCGCTCTTCTACGAGCCGCCGGCCGAGCGTGTGGGTTATCAATGGTACGCCCGTCTGCTTACCGAGATCCCTTCGCTGGAGAACGGCCAGGTAGTTACCCGCACGACTTCGGTGCCGACCGGCGCTCGCTACGCCGACGTTGCCGGGATGGTCCACACCCATCAGGGCACGGAGGCGCTGCGCCTTCCCCAGATGATCGTCACCTTCACCCTTCAATCCGATTTACGTTGGTCGGATGGCCAGCCCCTGACGGCGGCGGACGCTATCTTCAGCTATCACCTGGCCCAATCGCCGGAGGCCCACGGGCGCTGGCGGACGCTGGTAGAGCGCACACAACGCTTCAGTGCGGTGGATGATCAGACGCTCCGCTGGGAGGGGTTGCCCGGCTACCTCAGCGCCGACTATCCGGGATTTTGCTTCCCGCCGCAGCCCGCGCATCGCTGGCAGGGGCTGGAATTGACGGAGATCGTGCGAGATCGCACGCCGCCGGGGACCGGCCCGTTTGAGATCATCGCGTGGGAGACCGGGCGCGAGACGCGCATGCGGCCCAATCCCTACTATGTCGGCGAGGCCCCGGTGCTAAAAGAGGTGAGCGTGCGCTTCCCGCAGTTGCGCGCTGAGCAGTGGTCGGAGCTGTTGACCAGCGGCCAGTGCGACGTGCTCCTGCCCGATCCCGTGCAATTGACCGACTGGCAGACGTGGGAGCGCTTGGTCAATGAGCGCCAGGCAATGATCTGGGCCGATGTGGCGCCGACGGTGCTGCGGTTGGATTTTAACATTGCGGCGACGGAGGGGATATCCACACCGCTCTCCCAGCGCGAGGTGCGATTGGGGCTGGCCCATTGCATCGACCGGGCGAATCTCAGCGCCGCGTTGCCCAGCGAGGCGCTCCTGCCCGCCAGCGGCTTTATCCCGCCGGCCCATCCGGCCTTCAACGAGGCGGGCGACCGCATTCCCTACAATCCAGGCGCAGGGCAGAGGCTTCTGGAGGAGGCCGGGTGGTATGATGAGGACGGCGACGGCATCCGCGAAGCGCACGACGTGCCGGGCATCCGCGACGACACGCCGTTGAGCCTCACGCTGCACCTGGCCGCGCCGTACATCGTCACGGTGGCCCATCTTTCGGCCGATTTGGAGACCTGCGGCGTCGGCGTCCGCCCCGAAGCTACGGAGACCCAATTGCTTTATGCCGCCGATCCTGTCAGTCCGCTCTTTGGACGGAGCTTCGAGCTGGCGCTCTTCGGGTGGAAGGTCGAAGTGCCGCAGGTCTGTGGCTCGTGGCGCTCCGATCGGATCCCCAGTGCGGAGAGTGGGTGGATTGGGGAGAATTTCAGCGGCTACACCAACGAGGAATATGATCGAGCGTGTACACGCGCGCTCACCTCTGTGGATTTGGAGACGCAGATCGCCGCGCTCCAAGAAGCGCAGATCTTGCTCAAAGAGGTGTTGCCGACGCTCTTTTTGACGTGGCGGCCCTATTGGTTCGTCGCGAGCGCCGAGGTGCAGGGCCTGCGCCCCGACGCCTCCGCCTCCGGGACGATCTGGAACATCGAGGAGGTCTTTATCCAGCTTCAGACGGGGGATTAAACGGGAAATTAAAGTATCAGTTTACTTTTATGAGTAGATCAAGGGGCACCGCACTTGGACTTAAGTAACCGTTACGCCGGATGCCCCTACATGCTTGGTGTTAAGCCCAAAAATGCGTTGCACCTCACAAGACTAAACGGTTATAATTA
>JBKHCQ010000435.1:0-2970 GCA_046541755.1 Anaerolineales bacterium
GGCAGCTCGGAAGGCGCAAAATCTTCTTCTGGTTCGGACGCCGGCGCCGTTTCCTCCGCCTCCGGCATATCCGAGTCCATCATAATGCCCGAAAGCCAATCTGGGAGATTGTCATCGGATGGCGCTATGTCCGAATCCAACGCCGAAGGGGCTGCGGAAGGCTCTTCTTCCTGTTCATCAGCGAGCCAATCGGGCCAAGCGTCGTCGCCAGCTTCGCTAGTTCCCTCATCCGTATCTGAAAAAGCAGCGTCATCGGTCAAACCGGCGAGCCAATCCGGCAGCCCTTCCGGCTCAGGAAGGCGCGCGCCGCATTTGTTGCAAACGCGGCGATCATCTGGATTTTGCGTGCCACACTTAGGACAGCGAACCATACCTATTTTTCACTCACTCATCACTGTGGGGGCGATCAATGCCCAAAATAATGCGCAACCCCGTCATCGTGGTGCCGATAGCTACGCCTATCAATATCCCTCGCATCCCGCCAGCGGCCAGGTTGGTCGCCTCCATCTTGACACGGGACATGATACTGAAATAGGGGACGGTGCTCAGCAGGACGGTTCCAGCGACGACGATAAATACTACGCTGTTGAAATCTCGACGCGTGCGGAAGAGCCGCATCCCGGCAATGATTAAGGTGATGGCCGTGAGGGCCAGCAAGGCCGATTCACCGGGAATGAGGACGTGGCGGAGCAAAAATTGCGGCCCCTGACCGCCTGGGCCTTGCCAGACGATTAGAACTAAACTACCCAGCGCCGATAATACCAGGAGCAGGCTCCCCGACCAATTTTTCCGCTTGCGAAATAGGCGCTGCAAATGGACGCTGAGAATATTAAAATATCCCAATAACAGAGCAAATGTTCCCAGCACCATGCCCCATTGAATCAACAGGAAACCCGTGTACCCCAAGCCCGCAATGGGGATGAGGGTGCTCAACAGGACCAACATACCGACGAGCATCGCTACAGCAGTGGGGAGAAACCATTTAAACATCGCTTATCCTCCCCCGTATATGATGGATAAGATGGCCGCCGCCATCATCCCCGCGATCGTCAACCAGCGCAGGGTATCGTGGGCGCTCAAGCTGGCCCAATAGGGAGAGCGTCGGATCACCTCAGCGCCGCCGGCAAAGAGATCTTCCCCCATGGCGAATTCATCGGCGGGGAGGACGGGGTAGAGCGCGCTGATGCCCTCCAGGGAGGTCGTCCCGCCCATCGAATGGATTCGGCGACGTTGTGTCGCTTCGGCCAGCAAGCTGATCTCCTGATCAAATGCGCCTAACATGATATTGGAGCTGATGCCGCCATCGAAGATATAGGTCGCGGTCATCGCAGCGTAGATTGTGGGCGTGGGGGCCGCGAATTGGACAAAGAGCGGGCGATAGCGGGCGGCGTTGCCAATCCGCGTATAGGCGCGTCGCATCCAATCCCCAGCGAGCAGGTAGAGCGTCGGGTCGCTGGTGGTGATCAGTGGAGGGGCGTCGTACGCGGCGGATAAGTTGAACAGGGCATTCAAGCTTTGGAGCGCGGCGACGGAGGTGAGCGCTTCGCGGCTGGCCAAGCCGCCATTGCCCAGCGCAATGTGAATGGTCTTGCCCTCCTCGGCCACACGACCCACCTCATCCGATAAAGCGTGGAAGAGGGGGTAGTCCCGCGTCGCCGGCGGCGTCTCGCGATAGCGCAGGCCATAGATGGCCAGCATCGTTGCGCCCACCAGCACAAAGGCTAAGGCGATGATTTGTTCAGCCACGACGGTGCTCCCTTTCGATAAGTTGTGCTTGTAATGCACCTAACGCCTCTGGTTCCTCCAAGGTCTCGGCTAAGGGGGCCAGAGTAGATTGTCCAAAGAGGGGCGCCAGCATCCACAGAAGTTGTCCTCCGATGAAACCCCAGACCTGGAGAAGATCTAACAGTGGAATAGCGATGGGGGTTAGTCCCCGCGCCTCCAATTGGTCGGCCCAGCGGGTCAACTGTGGAGAGGTTGTCAGGTGCTGCGATGTTTTCAAGGGGCGCCCCCTACGGTCTTAGTTGTGTTAGATACAGCCCAGAAGCGTAGTCTGATCTTGATGGATGTATAATTTAAAAGACTATCTAGCTTTTTTCAGTATAGCACGGTTCATTAAGAGTGCAAAATTCCATAGAGCAATATAGAGCAGTACAGAGCAGTACAGAGCAGTACAGATCCCCACGGGCCGCAAGTTGCGATCATGCTATTTGCTGATACGATATTTCTACCCGCGCATCTCTATCGTATCAGCAATATGCGGCGGCATAATTAAATAAGCGTTACATAATAGGGTTGGATGTAACGAGGAGCCATGATCATGATGATAAAATCGCCATTGACTCCCTATTACAAATTCGAGCCGGAGATGATCCTTATCCCGGCCGGGGACTTTCTGATGGGCAGTGATCCCGCCCAAGATCCGCACGCGCGGAGCGAAGAGCAACCACAGCATCGCCTCTATCTGCCCGATTACGCCATCGCCAAGACGCCGGTGACGAACGCGCAGTACGCGATTTTTCTGCGCGCCGCGCATCACGCGCCGCCGCGACATTGGCGCTGGTTGCGCTGGCGCCATCGCTGGGCGCCGCCGTTCCGACGGCAGCACCCCGCCGTGGACGTTACATGGTACGACGCTCGCGCCTACTGTCAATGGCTCCGGGAGATCACGGGCAAGCCCTATCGCCTGCCCACGGAGGCGGAGTGGGAGAAGGCGGCGCGCGGCGTCGAAGGGCGAATCTATCCTTGGGGAGATGTGTGGGATGCCGAGTACTGCAATATCCGAGGGAATGCCAAGGCCAAAGATAAGGATACGATGTCCGTGCACGCCCATCCCCAGGGCGCCAGTCCCTACGGGCTGTTGGATATGGTGGGCAATATCTGGGAATGGACCTCGAGCCTGTGGGGAATAGACTTGGATCCGCCGACCTACGCTTATCCCTATGATCCCCAGGATGGGCGGGAGAATCT
>JBKHCQ010000436.1:0-2956 GCA_046541755.1 Anaerolineales bacterium
GGGGAACTTTTCTACGCATGATGGAGATTTACCGCCTTTTAAATCTTCCGGGAAGCTGTGAGCATGCTCTCGCAAGATAGAATCGTCCGATTAAGCCGACTTCTTTATAATGTCGAGCCATCTGTAGCTTCCCGGAAGGTAGAAATGGGAATGGAGTCATCTCATCTTGGCAGCGGCTTTCTCCACCGCCTTGATGATCTTGTAGTAGCCGGTACAGCGACAGAGGTTGCCGCTGAGCGCGACTTTGATCTGCTCGCGCGTGGGCGCGGGGATCTCCTCCAGCAACTTCGCGGCGCTCATCACGAAGCCGGGGGTGCAATAGCCGCACTGCACCGCGTCCTCTTCGATAAAGGCCGTCTGCACCGGATGGAGCGCGCCCTCTTTATCAGCAGATGAAGCAGATGAAGCAGATGAAGCCAATTCGGGCAGACCCTCAATCGTGACGATGCACGCGCCATGCGCGCGCGGCGCCGGCGTCAGGCACGCCAACGTCGCCAGGCCGTCCAGCCAGATTGTGCAGGCGCCGCACTCGCCCTCTTCACACCCCACCTTCGATCCGGTGAGACCCAGATCGTCGCGCAGCATGTGCAGGAGCGTCTTTCCACTCGCGCCGGTGATGGTGACGCTCTCGCCGTTGACCACGCACTGAATCGGCTCGTCGCCATCCGCGTGATGGACGATGGTCGAGCCGGCCAGGCGGGAGCGGCGCTTGGTCTTGCCCCACAGACGCACCACCTGATCGGACGGGGGCAGTTCCAGGCGCTCGCGGCCATCGCGGATCGCCTCCAGGCCCCGGCGGGTGAGCGCGGCGATCTCCTCGTTGCGGAACCAGGCCGAACCGCGCACATCGTCGATGGGGCGGGCGGCCTCCGAGGCCAAGCGCGCCGCCGCCGCGATGCGCTCGTCATCCAGCGGGCCGCCGACCAACGCCTTCTCGGCCTCCGGCGCGCGGATAATCGTGGGCGCGACGCTGCCCAGCGCGATGCGCGCCGCCTGGACGTGCTGCTTCTTCCCCAACGTCGCCACTATCGCCACGTTCGTCACCGCGATGGTCAAGATGTGGCGCAGCCCCAGCTTGAGGTAGACGCCGCGCTGATTCTCCTTCAGCGGCGCGAAGGCGATGTCGGTCAGCAGCTCGTTTGGGCGCATCACCGTGCGGCGCACGCCGGTGTAGAACTCCTCCAGGGGAATCGTGCGCTCGCCTTCCACGCTGGCCAACGTCACCTGCGCTGCCAGCGCGCGCAGCGCCGTGATCGTGTCGTTGGCAGGCGAGGCGGTGATCAAATTCCCAGCGATGGTGCCGCGATTGCGCAGTGCCGGCGCGCCCACCCACCAACACGATTGCGCCAGCGGCAGCGCTCGCTCTTGCAGGAGTTCGGAGGCCACGGCCTGCGTGTGGGTGACCATCGCGCCCAAATGGATGAGGCCATCCTCGCCTAACGTGATCGCGTCCAACCCCCCGATCCGGGTAATATCGATCAACACGGACGGGCGCCGCACCTCATTACGGATTTCCACCAGAAGATCGGTGCCGCCGGCCATCACCCTGGCGTCGTTTTGATGCTCATTCAGCAGTTGAATCGCATCCTCCAAGCTCGTCGCCGTGTAGTAAACGTCCCAAAGTGCCATCATCTGCTCCTTGTAAAAATTAAGGAATTATGAATCAGGAATTGCGAATAATGTGGGTTATCCTCGTCTGTCCGTGCAGCAGGCTCTCTCGACAATAAAGTAACGAGGATGGCGAACTAATCTTCAAATTCCTTACGTTTGATCTCGCGCACCAGGTAGAGGGGCCGCGCGCGCACTTCATCATAGATGCGTCCCACGTATTCGCCCAAAATGCCGATGCTCCACAATTGCACGCCGCCCATGAAGAGCACCAGGCTCGCCGTCAGGCCTTGACCGGCCAGCGGCGCCGCGCCGTTCAAGCGCAGGATCAGAAGCGCCAGCGCCATCACGCCGCCCACGGCGACCGCCGCGCCCCCCGCCCACATCGAAAGTTTGAGCGGGAACATCGAAAAGCCCGTGATCGCATCCAAGGCCAGGCGGAACATTTTATAGAAGGGGTACTTCGTCTCCCCAGCGGCGCGGGCATGGCGTCGATAGGACACGCCAATCTGCCGGAAGCCGACCCAGGAGACCATCGCCCGCACGAACCGATGCTGCTCCCGCATGCGCTTGAGCGCATCTAAGGCCTTGCGATCCAACAGCCGAAAGTCGCCGGCCTCCATCGGGATTTTGACATCGGTGAGCGCCTGGATGATCCGGTAGAAGAGGCGCGCGGTGAACAACTTGAACCATGTCTCTCCCTCGCGCTCCGCCCGCACGGCGTAGACGACCTCGTAACCCTCGCGCCACTTCGCGATCAGCTCAGGGATGACCTCCGGCGGGTCCTGCAAGTCGGAGTCGATGACGACGACCGCGTCGCCGCGCGCGTGATCCATCCCGGCGGTGATCGCGATCTGGTGGCCGAAGTTGCGCGAAAAATGGAGCACGACCACGTGCTCCGGATCTTCTTCGTAGAGCGCATCCAACAACGCCGGCGTCTGATCACAACTGCCATCGTTGACCAAGATCAACTCCCAGGACTCCCCCACCTCCCCCATCACCTCCTCCATCACATCATGGACGCGCTCATAGAATGTGTGGAGCAGGATCTCTTCATTGAAAACGGGGGCGACAATCGAAAAACGTGGATTCATGCATTCACCTCATCTTATCTCGGACATCAACGCGAGACGCAAGCAGTAACTTGCATCTCGCCTATCGTTAGTATAGCCCCGCTCGTTGAGGATGCAACTGTCAAAGGTCACATGGTCAAATATAGGCGCACCATCTAAATAAATACCCAACTGACTTCCCATAGCATAGAATCCGTGTTATTATGATATTATGATTCGCTCATTTGAGAACACTGGAACTGAAGATATATTCAACGGCAAGAACACCAAATCCG
>JBKHCQ010000437.1:0-2932 GCA_046541755.1 Anaerolineales bacterium
TTCCTATGATTAGTTCTAGCATGACGATATCTAAGCTCATAATGTTCTCCTTTACGCCCTTACGCCTTCGCGCCGTTATTTCTCGGTTATCTTCGTTGTCGAACGAATTTTCGCAGCTCTTCGGCCACAAAGATGGAGCTGGCAACCAGAACAATGAGTCCCCATTCTCGCCCGGTGAGGGGGACGGTGCCCAGGGCCGTTTGCATAAACGGCGCAAGCCCCGCGAATAATTGTAACAGAATAGAAAGGGCAATGGCGCCTATCAGATAACGATTTTTGAAGAGACCCAACTGAAAGACGGATTTGGTCCGCGAGCGACAGTTGAGCGAATTGAAGACCTGGAACATCGCCAGTGTGGTGAAGGCGATGGTTTGCGCGCGGGCCAAGCTCGCACTGCGATCCACCCGACTGAACATCCACAGCGTGCCGACGGCCATAAATATCGCTACGAACAGGATATTCTGCAATATCTCGCGGTTGATGATCCCCATATTGGGGTCGCGGGGCGGCTCATCCATCACATCGCCCTCTTTCGGCTCCATCGCTAAAGTGATGTCTAAGATCCCGTCGGTGACCAGGTTCACCCACAGAATCTGCACCGGCGAGATAATCAGCCCCTTCGCGGCGAACAAGACCAGCGAACTGAGCAGCGTGATATCCTCGCCAATGTTGGTGGCCAACAGGAATTTGACGACTTTGCGCACGTTCTGGAAGACGACGCGCCCCTCCTCCACCGCGTTGACGATGCTGGCGAAATTGTCATCGGTGAGCACCATCTCCGCCGTCTCTTTGGTGACGTCGGTGCCGGTGATGCCCATCGCCACGCCAATTTGCGCGGCCTGGAGCGCCGGCGCATCGTTCACGCCATCGCCCGTCATCGCGACCACGTGCCCTTTCTGCTGCAACCCCTCGACGAGGCGGTGTTTGTGTTCCGGCGCCACGCGGGCAAAGACAGAGACCCTATCGAGCGCCGCGTCCAACTCCTCATCGCTCAAACGCTCCACCTCGCCCCCGGTCATCGCCTCCCCACCCTCTTCTAAGATGCCCACATCACGGGCGATGGCCGCGCCGGTGATCTTGTGATCGCCCGTGGCCATGATGACGCGGATGCCGGCGCGCTTACAGCGCGCGACAGCTTCGGGCACTTCCCGGCGCGGCGGATCTATCATCCCCGCCAGGCCGACAAAGATCAGATTGGCCTTGTCCACGTGGCCGTATTCCAGCGCCTCCTTGAAGTCGTTCACTTCATCTGGCGCGATGATTTGATAGGCCGTCGCCAACACCCGCAGGGCCTCACTCGCCATGCGATGATTTTCCTCTGTGATAAACTCCCGATCCGCCTCGGTCATCTCTCGGGGCTTGCCATTCTCCACGATTTGCGGGCACCGTTCTACAATCGTCTCCGGCGCGCCCTTGACGTAGACCCAGACCTGCCCCTCCTGCCCCTCGTGGAAGGTGGCCATAAATTTGGTATCGGAGCTGAAGGGCAACTCGTCGATCCGGTGCATCTGGGATTCCAAGTTCTCTTTGTAATATCCGGCCTTCGCCGCCGCCACAACGAGCGCGCCCTCGGTGGGATCGCCCCGAATCTCCCAGGTGGGTTCACCATCTGCTTCCGCTTCACCTTCCCCGTGCTCTGGGGGATGTTGAACGAGCCGCGCGTTGTTGCAGAGCGCGCCGATTTGTAAAGCCTTCCGCAGATCCGGCGTCCCGGTGGGATCGTAACGCTCGCCGTCGCGCTCGAAATAACCTTCCGGCTCGAAGCCCACGCCGGTGACGCGGATGACTTTTTTATCCACCATAATCTGGCGCACCGTCATCTGGTTGCTGGTGAGCGTGCCGGTCTTATCGGTACAGATGACCGTCGCTGCGCCCAGGGTATCCACCGCTTGCAGGCGACGGATGATGGCGTTGCGCTTCGCCATCCGATTGACGCCGATGGCTAACGTGATGCTCATCACCGCCGGGAGGCCCTCGGGAATCGAGGAAACCGCCGAAGCCAACGCAAAGAGGAAAATATCCTCGCGGGGCAACTGCGTTAGCAGGCCCAAAATAACGGTCAATGTCGCCACGCCGGCGGCCAAGATCCCCAACTTCCGGCTCAGATCGAGCGTCTGTTTTTGCAACGGCGATTCCAGTTTCTCCGTCTCCTGGATCAACGTGGCGATTTTGCCCATCTCCGTCTGCGAGCCGGTAGCGTAGACCACGGCCCGCCCCCGTCCATTGGTGATGATAGTGCCGCCGTAGACCAGGTTCGTGCGTTCGCCGAGCGTCAGGTCTTCCTTCTCCAGGGGAGCGGTTGTCTTGCGCACGCTGAGGGATTCGCCGGTCAGCATCGCCTCTTCCACCTCTAAGTTGACCGCGTCGATCAGCCGGGCGTCGGCGGGGACCCTACTGCCCGCATCGAGCAGAATAATGTCGCCGGGTACGACTTCCGCTGTGGGGATGCGCATTTCCACGCAGTCGCCCACATCCGAGCATTCACGCACCACCTCAGCCTCCGGCGCGGCCTGCTCCTTGAGCGATTCCAGCGCCGCCTCGGCCTGATACTCCTGGAAAAAGCCGATCATCGTATTGACGAGGATCACCACGCCGATCACAATCGCGTCGGCGCTCTTACCCGCAAGGAGAGAAATCGCGGCCGCTGCGACCAGCACAAAGACCAGCGGATTTTTTATCTGCGCCCAAAGAATCTCTAGGGGATTGACCCCCTCATCCGTTTCGATTTCATTTGGCCCGTATTTCTCAAGCCGCCTTTGAGCCTCCTCCACTGACAAGCCGCTGTGGGCGGTTTCCAGAATGGAGAATACCTTTTCGATTTCGTAGGTATGCCAAGGATGGTTATGGTTCAAATCACGCCTCCTGAAATGCTGGATGCTGGATGCTGGAGGAGTAACGGACGCCGGGGCGAATGTATTTCCCAGACCCGTTA
>JBKHCQ010000438.1:0-2921 GCA_046541755.1 Anaerolineales bacterium
TCCCCCGCGCGCTTGGACGTTGAGGCGATTTACGCCGCGCCCTTCTATAACGAGAGATCGAACGGCCCGGCGGACGGCATGGAGCAGAGCTATGCGGAGATCGCGCGCCTGTTGGCCCAGTTGGAGATCGCGCCGGAGGGATTCGTCTATCGCGGCGCGACGCGCTATCTGACCGACCTGGATGCGCCGGTCGCGAGCGAGGCCGTGGAGGACTTGATCGCCCGCGCGAAGGCCGGCCCCGCGCCGCTCTATATCGTCGCCATCGGTGCGATCACCAACATCGCCTCGGCGCTGCTGCTGGCCCCGGAGATCGGCGAGCGGATCGTGGTGGTGTGGCTGGGCGGGCACGCTTCGCATTGGCCGCACAACCGGGAGTTTAATTTGCAGCAAGATCCGTTAGCCGCCCGCGTGCTCTTGGATGCGGGCGCGCCGCTGGTGCGCGTGCCGTGCTATCCCGTCGCCTCGCACATGCTGACGACGGCGCCGGAATTGGAGCGTTACGTCCAGGGGCGGAGCGCCATCGGCGACGATCTGGTCGCGCTCTTCAAGGCCTATCACGAGGATCACTATGCGTGGGCCAAGGAGATTTGGGATCTCGCGGCGGTGGCCTATCTCGTCGCGCCGGAGTGGGTCGCGTCCGCCCTTGTTCCCAGCCCGATCCTGAACGACGACCTGACGTGGACGCACGATGGGGCGCGGCACCTCGTCCGCGAGGCGCAGTGGGTAAATCGCAACGCCATTTTCCGCGATCTCTTCGATAAGCTGGCGTCTCAGTAGCGACTTGACGAGGCGCGAAATCCGATTATGTTGGAGATGGGTTTGAAAGTGTGTCGGAGCTTATTATTTCATAGGGGTATGTCTCGTCTAGGGTAATCGTAAAACGTAAGCATTACATTTAGGGAACCTTTCCGGTGGTCGATTCCGTAATTGTGAATTTAGAATTGCGAATTGTGAATAATACTGTTGAGTAAAGATTCAGAATTCTAAATTCGCAATTCACAATTTTACGCAATACACTTCACGCATTGATTGCCAAGACGAAACAACCCCATTTGATATAACATCAGAACGGAGCGTCATATCTATGGGATTTTTTAGTGGTTTAGATCGAGAAGCCTATGATCGCGAATACAGCGATCGGGAGTTGTTGCGGCGCCTGTTTTCGTATTTCCGACCGCATCGGAAGCGCGTGCTGGGCGTCGGCGCGGTGATCACGGTCGGCGCGTTGATTTCCGCCATCCAGCCGGTGGCCATCGCGCGCACGCTGGATTTTTTGGTCGTGGATCGCGAGCGCTTGGATGTCTTCATCGCCGTGGTCGTCTTTATGGTCTTGTACGGCGTGTTCAACTGGGGCACGAATTGGGTGCGACGGCGGATCACGGGGATGGTGATCGCCGATATTGTCTCTGATCTGCGCGCGGACGCTTTCGTGGCCTCAGTGCGGCACGACCTGTCCTTCTTTGACGAGTTTCGCTCCGGGCGGATCATCAGCCGCATCACCTCGGATACGGAGGAGTTCGCGCAGGTCGTGCAGCTCGTCACCGACTTGATCGGGCGCGTGCTGGAGGTGCTGATCCTGCTGGGGTATTTGCTCAGCGTCTCGTGGCGATTATCGTTGCTTCTGCTGGGGATGGCGCCCATCGTCGTCGGCGTGGCGATGGCCTTCCGGCGGCTGGCCCGGCGGGTCACACGCAAGGGCTTCCGGGTGTTGGGCGAGGTCAACGCCGCGATTCAGGAGGCCGTCACGGGCATCAGCGTCGCCAAGAATTTCCGCCAGGAGGCGAATATCTACGAGGAGTTCTCCGAGGTCAACCGCCAATCCTATCACGTCAACTTGCGGCGCGGCTACGCCCTGTCGCTGACCTTCCCGACGCTCAACGCGCTCTCCGGCGTGGGCACAGCGGTGCTGGTCTACTTCGGCGGCCTGCCGGCCGCGGCGGGCGCGATCTCCATCGGCAGTTGGTACCTCTTCGTCTCCAGCTTGGATCGCTTCTGGTTTCCGATGATCAGCCTTTCGGCCTTCTGGAGCCAGGTCCAAGGCGGCCTTTCGGCTTCGGAGCGGGTCTTCGCGTTGATCGATGCGGAGCCGACGGTGCGCCAAGAACAAGAAGCAGAGGCGTCCGTCGAAGAGCTGAAGGGCGAGATCCTCTTCGATCACGTGGACTTTCGCTACACGGAGCAGGAGCAGGTGCTGGAGGATTTTACGCTGCATATCGAGCCGGGCGAGAGCGTGGCGCTGGTGGGCCACACGGGCGCGGGCAAGAGCAGCCTCGCCAAGCTGATCGCGCGCTTTTATGAGTTCCAGGGCGGGCGGATCTTGATCGATGGGCGCGACATCCGCACCTTTGATCTGCACGAGTACCGGCAACAGTTGGGCATGGTCTCGCAGGTGCCCTTTCTCTTCACCGGCACGGTCGCCGATAACATCCGCTATGGCCGGCTGGGGATCTCCGACGAGAAAATCCTCCACATCGCCCGCCAGATTGGCGAGGGTGGCTGGCTGGAGACGTTGCCCAACGGCCTCGATACGGAGGTGGGGGAGCGCGGCGGGAAGCTCTCGATGGGGCAACGGCAGTTGGTGGCGCTGCTGCGCGTGTTGGTGCAGGAGCCGGCCATCTTCATCTTGGATGAGGCCACCGCCAGCATCGATCCTTTCACCGAGATGCAAATCCAAGAAGCGACTGACCTGATCTTGCAGCGCAGTACATCGATCCTCATTGCCCATCGGCTCTCCACCATTCGCGCCGTCGACCGGATCGTCGTGCTGCGCGAGGGCCAGATCATCGAGGAGGGCGATCACGACGCCTTGATGGCTCAGGGCGGCCACTACGCCGAGCTGTACAACACCTACTTCCGCCACCAATCGCTCTCGTATGTGGAAGAGGTCGGCTGGCGCAAACAGCGCGCGGGCGCGGCGGCTT
>JBKHCQ010000439.1:0-2919 GCA_046541755.1 Anaerolineales bacterium
TGGGACGCACGGGCAGTGGCAAGACGACGTTAGCGCGGCTCCTGATGCGCCTTTACGATCCGACGGAGGGCCGCGTCTGCCTCGGCGGATTGCCGCTCACGACGACCACGCGCCACGATGTGCGGCGTCGCGTCGCGCTGGTGACGCAGGAGGTGCAGCTTTTCCGCGCCAGCGTCCGCGATAACCTCACCTTCTTCAATCCCCAGATTGCGGATACGGAGATCATCGCCGTGCTCCGCCAACTCGGCTTGGATGCGTGGCTGGCGAGCCTGCCGGACGGCTTAGATACGGAATTGAGCGCGGACGGCGGCGGTCTTTCCGCCGGCGAGGCGCAGCTCCTGGCCTTCGCGCGCGTCTTCCTCTTCGATCCCAGCCTCGTCATTTTGGACGAAGCTTCCTCTCGGCTCGATCCCGCCACCGAGCGCCAGATCGAGCGCGCCATCGATATGCTGCTCACCGGGCGCACGGGCGTCATCATCGCCCACCGGCTCCACACCGTCCAACGCGCCGACGAGGTGCTGATCCTAGAAGAAGGCCGCATCCGCGAGCATGGCCCCCGTGCCGCCCTCGCCGCCGACCCCACCTCGTACTTTCATCATCTGCTGCAAACGGGCATGGAAGAAGTATTGGGGAAATGATGAATTGCGAATTTAGAATAAAGAATAGAAAATCCTTGCTCTATAAAAATATTCTAAATTCATCATTCGCAATTCTAAATTCAAAAAGGAATATCTATGACAACCAAAAGTAAAACCCATAGCCTGATATGGCAACTCGTGACCTACCAACCGTGGCTTTCGGTTGCATACACGGGCCTTTTCGTCATCATCTACATTATGGAACTCGCGCCCCGGCTGATCACCAAGCTCTTCTTCGACACGCTGACGGGCCATCAGCCGCTCGGCTTTAATTTGACCAGCGTGATCGTGCTGGTGCTGGCGACGCGCGGCTTTCACATCCTGACCATCGGCGCCGGCGCGGTGATCGGCGCGCGGCAACGATTCGCCGTCGGAGGGTTGCTGCGTCGCAACCTGTTGGCGCACATCCTCCATCGACCCGGCGCGCAGGCCGTCAGCGCCCCTGGCGAGGCGCTCAACACCATTCGCGATGATGTGGACGAGGTCGTCGGCGTGATGGCCTGGCTGGCCGATCAGATCGCCATCTTCACCTACACGGCAATTGCGATGGCCATCATGTTGCGCATCGACGCGCGCATCACGCTGCTGGCGCTGCTGCCACTCGTCGTCGTGATCCTCGTCTCGCGCGCGACCAGCGCCCGCGCCGAGCGGTATCGTAAGGCCACGCGCGAGGCGACCGCGCGCGTCAACGGCGCGCTCACCGAAATCTTGGGCGCGGTGCAGGCCATTAAGGTCGCCTGCGCCGAACCGCACGCGACGGCCCACCTGGATAAACTCGGTCAGCGCCGCCAGCACGCCATCGTGCGCGACCGGGCGCTCAATCAGCTCATCATCTCGCTCTGCGAGGAGGCCGGCACGCTCACCGCCGGCATGGTGCTGATGTTAGGCGCGAGCCGCATCCGCAACCAGACGCTCACCGTGGGCGATTTCGCGCTGCTCATCACCAGCTTGGATAGCATCACGATGTTCATCGTGGAATCCGGCGGCTTTACGGCCTACTTCAAGCAGGTGGGCGTCGCCTTGCAGCGGATTTTGGCGCTGGTGCGCAGCGAGCCGACGGCGCTCTCCGAGGCAGAGGCCGCCGACCTGCTGGTGGCGCATCATCCGCTCTACCTGCGCGAGGAGCCGCCCGCCGTGCCCTTCCCTGCGCGCGAACCCGGCGACCGCCTGGCGCGACTGAGCGTCTCCGGGCTGACCTATCATTATCCCAGCGCGCACGGGAGCGATGCGAATGGCATTGAGGACATCACTTTCTCGCTCGACCGGGGCGATTTTATCGTTATCACCGGGCGGATTGCCGCGGGCAAGACGACGCTGCTGCGCGCGCTGCTGGGGCTGCTGCCCGCCGAGCGCGGCGTCATCACGTGGAACGGCGCGCCGGTCGCTGCTCCGGCCGATTTCTTCGTCCCGCCGCGCAGTGCGTACACCGCGCAGATTCCGCATCTCTTCAGCGAAACCCTGCGGGATAACATCCTGATGGGGCTACCGGAGGAGCGCGTCGATCTGCTGGGCGCGATCCAGCGGGCCGCGCTGACGCCCGATGTGGCGCGCATGCCCGACGGCCTGGAGACGCGCATCGGCCCGCGCGGGGTGCGACTCTCCGGCGGGCAGCGCCAGCGGACGGCGGCGGCGCGGATGTTCGTGCGCGATCCGGAGTTGCTCGTCTTCGACGATCTCTCCAGCGCGTTAGACGTCGAAACCGAGCGCGCGCTTTGGGAGGGCGTCTTCGCACGGGGGCGGGATCGGGCGGCCACCTGCTTAGTCGTCTCGCACCGGCGGCCCGCGCTCCAACGCGCCGATCACATCCTGCTGTTGGATGCGGGGCGGCTCGCCGCGCAGGGTACATTGGAGGCGCTGCTAACATCCAGCGCGGAGATGCGCCGGATTTGGGGGGAAGGGTAGAAAACTTTCCTGTTCATTTTCAACAGTCTCATCCATGCAAAAACGCGAAAGGCTTTTTGCCTTTCGCGTTTTTCTTAGGTTGGTTTATCCGTAAGCCTACAATTAGATACTATTCTGGCATAACCACCGCACAGGCGTTATCGCAGTTCAACCAGGCTAGTCCAAAATCACCGTGAGAAATTGTGTGAGGCGCTGTATCAAATGCCGGATCGTTGACGATGACTTGCTCCGACGTCATACCAATTACGACGATAGCGTGGTTGCTGGCAAAATGCCAGTAGGGGAGTTCAGCCGTGTCTACGAAGGCAATAACTGGATGACGTTGCTGCAAATCACGCGCGAGCATCGGCAAGGTCGCTTCGTGGTAAACGACGTCAAG
>JBKHCQ010000440.1:0-2909 GCA_046541755.1 Anaerolineales bacterium
AAATCCCGTTTGCACACCTGGCACTCACTATGTCAATAACTGTACAGATGCTATAAACTACGGAAACTCATGGCGAGGGCACACAAAGTACTAAAGCCGTTAACCTATAGAGGTGTTTTCTATGGCCCGTCGCATTAAACAAATAGCTAACCTGATTTTATTGCTGCTTACTGCTTGTACCGCTACTCGCCCCGAGATTAGCAACATCCCCCCGCACACAAATGATGTACCCAAAACGGCAGTAACTCCGGTCACCGGTATTGCCACAGGACGGCTTGTGGAGGGGTATGGCGCCCACCATCCCATCGAGCAACAACCGTTATGGTTACAGAACGAGAAACAGTTAGGAGATCCGATAACAACAACCGACGATCAGGGTACTTTTGTGCTGAAGGATTTGCCTTTGGGCCAGCAGGTCGCCCTCAATAGTGGACACCTGACGTTTCAGGTCACCGTCACCTCTCTATATACCACGGATCTGGGGACCATCTCCTATCCCCTGATGCATCCATATAACTACTATTACTGGACGCCCTATCCGCTGCAAAATCTCTCTCAGCTGCTGCGAGAAGGATCAACCTTGCCTTTCTCTGTCTGTAGGCGTGATACGACATGGCGGCGCCCCACGGAGACTACGCAACAGGAATACGTCTGGGCGCATCCTCCTTTCAATGAGAGGGACACCCGCTGGTTGCGCTCATGGTTTCGTCAGCCGGCGCTGTTGTATGACACTGTGGACCTGTTTCATCAGAGCTTTCCCGGCGGGCCACGCCTGGATGATCTGGGGGCCGGACACGTCTATCTCTCAGGCCTGTGGTCGGCGCAGTCTGGGCCGTTCATCGACTCGGATTGCGATTATACGCCGGAGGCTTTGACCTCGTTGCTGGAGCGTCGACAGATTGAGGTCTGGCTGCTGGAACATCGCGCCACGGCAGTCCAGGCACTCAGCACCGAGCACGCGATTGTCGACGAAACATCCGTTTGTGATTCTCAAGATCGCTTATGCACGCTGCGCCCTGGTTATCATTATGCTATCTCTGTGGAACCCGCCGAGGGATACCAGGTTATTCGCTTCACCGGAGAGCCAGTCCCCATCAGTGTCCATGTGATGGCTGGGAGGGATGAGATCACCCAACTTCCCTAAATAAGAGGCAAGCTTTCGCTAAAAACAAAACCCCCGTCATTGAGCAAGCTACGCTCGGTGGCGGGGGGTATGTTACAAGACGAATGGTCAAGCAGTCTTTTAGGCCGGGGGGTCTAACTCCAGCTCCTTCTCATCGACGACGCCGGCCATCAGCAGGCCTAACCGCTCCGCTGTGGCGGTCTCGGCGTCCACGATGTCCATAATCCGCCCCTCGTAGATGACGGCGATTCGGTCGGCCAGGCCCAGAATCTCGTCGAGATCCTCGGAGATCAGCAGGATGGCGGTGCCCTTCTGGCGCTCTGCCAGCAGTTGCGCGTGGACGTACTCCATCGCGCCGATGTCGAGGCCGCGCGTCGGCTGGGCCGCGATCAGCACACGCGGCTGGCGCGAAATCTCCCGGGCCAGCACGACCTTCTGGATGTTGCCGCCGGAGAGGCTCTTCGCCGGCGTCTCCCGCGAGGGGGTTTTGACCTGGAAGCGCTCGATGAGCTTGTCGGCGTACTTGGCGATGATGGGCAAGTTGAGCAGCCCCGAATTGGCGAAGGGGCGCTTGTTGTGTTCGCGCAGGATGGTGTTCTCTGCAATCGAAAACTCCTGAACCATCCCATCTTTCATCCGCTCTTCGGGAATATAGGCCAGCTTCTTTTCGGTGAGTTCGGCGGGCGTGGCGTCGGTGACTTCCTCGCCCTCCAAGAAGACCTTGCCCGCCGTGGGCGGGCGCAGGCCCGTGACGACCTCGGCCAACTCGCGCTGGCCGTTGCCCGATACCCCCGCCAGGCCCAGGATCTCGCCCGAATGGATGGTCAGATCCACGCCGCGCAAAGCCTCCGTGCCCCGATCGCTCTCTGCGCGCAGCCCCTCGACGACCAGACGCGGTTGCCCCGCCGCGATCTCCTCGTGCTCCGGCTTCATGATGACCTCGCGCCCGACCATCATCTCGGCCAGGCTGGCCTTGGTGCAGCCCTCGATGGGACAACTGTCGATCCGCTGGCCGTCGCGCAGCACCGTCACCCGCTGGCTGATGTCCAAAACCTCGTGCAGCTTGTGGGAGATGAAGATGACCGCGTGGCCCTCATTGACCATCTGCCGAATGGTGACGAAAAACTCATCGACCTCCTGCGGGGTGAGGACGGCAGTCGGCTCGTCCAAGATGAGCAGCGCCGCGCCGCGATAGAGCGCCTTGATGATCTCCACGCGCTGCCGCTGGCCCACGGCCAATTGCCAGATATAGGCGCTGGGATCGACCCGCAAGCCGTAGATATCGGCCAGCTCTAGGATGCGTTGGGACACGCGCTCCAGATCGGTCAGTGGCGCCCGCGAGGAGGGTAGCCCCAACGCCACATTCTCCGCCACGGTGAGCGTCTCCACCAGCATAAAGTGCTGGTGGATCATCCCAATGCCCAAGTCGATGGCGTCGGTAGGGGATTGAATATCCACCTGCTGGCCGTTGAGCCAGATTTCACCCTCATCCGGCTCGTACAGCCCATAGAGGACTTTCATCAGCGTGCTCTTGCCGGCGCCGTTCTCGCCGAGCAGGGCATGCACCTCGCCCGCGTGCACGTCAAAATCGATGTGATCGTTGGCCAGCACGCCGGGGAAGCGCTTGACGATCCCCCTCATTTCCAACGTATCGATGCGAGCCTGGCCCGAAGGTAATATCACGCGCTCTGACATAGCTTGCTCCTTCAAAAAATGAAAAAATGTAGGGCGGATTGGTAATCCGCCGGGTCGGAATATCATTCCGACCTACTTCTTCTCGTGTAAA
>JBKHCQ010000441.1:0-2905 GCA_046541755.1 Anaerolineales bacterium
CCCTTGCGAAGGTTCCACATAGCCTTTCATACGGGGTTGGCTTGTGGTCTGGACGCATAGCTTCTATAACGAGGTTTCGTTTAACCTTCGCAAGGGTGTCTTCAGCGCCCACATCCCCCGCGCCAGGCTTTGGCAAGAGGGATTTGAGTAGGTCGGAAGGGGTTTCCGACCGGTCGGAATGGCATTCCAACCTACGTGTTGGTGTGCTGCTTCTCTCCGGCCAGGACGCGCTGGAGCGCGACGATGGCAACTTCCAACATTTCGTCGTCCGGCTCGCGGGTGGTGATGCGCTGGAGCGCCAGGTTCGGGCCGATGAGCGCTTGCATGACCGGGTGCTCGGCGTGACGGCCTGTGAAGCGCAGCCACTCGTAGGCGATGCCCGTGATCACGGGGATCATCAGCAGGCGCGAGAGGATGCGCACCGGCAGGGAGGGGCGGCCCAGCGGCGCGAAGACCAGCACGGAGATCAGCACCACGATCAGCAGGAAGGCGGTGCCGCAGCGCGCGTGCTGCCGCGAGTAGGGACGCACGCCCTCGACCGTCAGGGGCGCGCCGTCCTCATAGGCGTTGATTGTCTTGTGCTCCGCGCCGTGATAGGCGAAGACGCGCCGAATTTCCTCCATTTGGGCGATGGCGATCATATAGCCCAACATCAGCGCCAATCGCACGCCGCCTTCTAGGAAATTGAAGAGCAGCGGGTGGGTGGCTTCGCTGAGGATCAGGCCGGCGACGAAGGTGGGGAGCGCCATAAAGAGCGCCAGCCCCGCCGCGATGGAGAATGCGCCCAGGGCGAACTCTGTGGATTTGCTCATCTCCAACTCCTCGCCCTCCGCTTCCGCGACGACCTCGGCGGAGAAGAAGAGCGCGCGCATCCCCAGGCCCAGCGCATCCCACAACATAGGCAACCCCCGCAGGAAGGGCGTCTTGCTGATCCAGCCCCGATAGATCTCTCCCAACTCCTCGGTTTTGATGACAATTTCTCCGGTCTCTTTGGTCTCTTTGGTCTCTTTGGCCTCTTTGGCCTCTTTTCTATTCGGCTCGCCGTCCGCGTCGTTCTCCTCCGATGCGGCCTCGTTGTTATGGGGGACAGGCTTGCGGACGGCAATCGCGGCCAAGTACTTTCCGCGCATCATCACGCCCTCCATCACCGCCTGACCGCCATACGACCAGCCCAGAGATTCGCGTTGCTCTTTTGTCGTTTCCTCTGCATTTACAGTATCGTTTCCCACGTTATTCACATCGATCTCCATTATCACATATCACAAAAACGCATCTAAAAAGCTCCAAGCCCCCTGTCCGCGAGGATGGGGGCTGAGAGTTTGGGACTATTCGACGATCTGACTATCGACTACTTGACTACCGTCGTCGCGCCTGCCCCCACGCCTTGAGGGTGGCCCGGCGGGCCAGGACGGCGGCCATCTCGCGGCGATAGGCCTCGCTGCCTCGGAAATCGGCGACCGGCTCCAACTCTTCGATGACCGGCGCCAGCGCCGCCGCGACCTTCTCCTCGGTGAGCAGCTTGCCCTTGAGGAGATGCTCCGCCTTGTGCAGGCGCACGGGCTGCGCGGCGGCGCCGCCCACAGTGATGCGCAGCGCGGCGGGCAGCCCCTCGTCCACCGCGATGTAGGCCGCCGCGCAGACGATGGGCTTGTCCTTGGGCGAGCGTCCCACTACCTCGAAGGCGGCCGAGCTGCGGGCCGGCGGGCGCTTGACGATCACTTGCGTGAGCAGCACGCGCGTCTTGATCAGCCGGTCGCGATAGGCGACGAAGCTGGCGAAAGGCGCGGTGTGCAGCGCCGGATCGGCGTATTTGATTTCGGCGTCCAAGACGAGTAGCGCTGTGGTGAGCGGGTCGGCGGGGCCGGCGACGATCAACGCGCCGCCCAATGTGCCCTGCTCGCGCAGGTTGCGCGATTGGGTGTAGCCCGCGGCGGTCGATAGCAGCCCATCGGCCACACGGCCCGCATCTGCATGATCGATGATCTCTTGCAGCGTGGCGGTGGCGCCGATGAAGACGCCGTCCAGCGTTCCTTTTATCTCATCTAGACCGGCGTTTTGCAAATCCACCACCGTCTCCAGCGTGGCGTCGCCTTGGGCGACGGTCCACGCGCCGCCGCCGAGGTAGACGGCGTTTGGATTCGATTGCACCAGCGCCACGGCATCCTCAGCCGTGGTCGGGCGGTGATAATTTTTCACATTTCGCAACATACCAACCTCCTCGTGTGGAAATTTTTATGTTTACAGCAGCTACGCCGTACGCGCCGTGCAGCACGTAGTATATCTAAGAAATATCGCCCTCTCTCCCTCTCTCTCTCCTTGTCCCCTTGTCCCCTTGCCCCCTTGCCCCCTTATCACTTCTCACCCTCGACGCGCCAAAATTCACGTTCCTCCTCCCACTCCGCGATCATCTCCGGCGGTGGGTTGACTACAATGGCCTGCGCGTCGGCGGTGACGGTGCCGTCGGGTAGGCGGATCTCGCCGGCGACTTTAGCGGAGCGCTGGCGCTCCTCCACGACCCAGCCCACGGCGGTGAGCGGCGTCTCCGTCGGCGTCGGCGCGCGATAGCGCACCTCCAGCTTCGCCGTCACCCAGAAGGCGGTCTCCTCGCGCCCCACGTTGATGGCCCGGCCAGAGACCTCGTCCAAGATGCTGGCCAGCACGCCGCCGTGCGTCACGCCAGGATAGCCTTGATAGGGCGCCGGAATCACGAAGGGAGCCTTCACCTGCCCGGCTTCCAGATCGTCGTAGAAGTCCATGTGCAGCCCCACGGGATTTTCGCGGCCACAGACAAAACACATCCGGGAGTTGGCCTGGGGCTGCCAATGTTCAGGAATCTCCCGCCCGTTATCGTTTTTTATGGTCATTTGTCCTTATATTTCCTCTCACTGATTCGCCGATTCGCTCA
>JBKHCQ010000442.1:0-2904 GCA_046541755.1 Anaerolineales bacterium
ACATCCGCCGCGCCTATCAGGCCGCCATCGAGCGCGGGTACCGCTTCTACTCCTTCGGCGATGCCACGCTGATGCTGTAATCCAAGATTCCGCAACCTTCCGGGAAGCTGAGTTAGAAGCTGTGAAAATTAACCTTGCGAAGGTTTCGCAAGAGACCTCAAACAGTACGTATAAATGCAGCGCACAGGTTAATCTGTTCCCCTTCGCAAGGATTCGTGATAAATACACTCTAGAAAGGATTGACAGGTGAAAAAACACTGGCCCGCCGTCGCGCTCGTAACACTCTACCTCATCGTGGGGACGCTTTACGCCGTGTACACGCCCACGTGGCACGTACCCGACGAACCCGCGCACTACAACTACATCCGCTCGCTGGCCGAGGGGCGCGGCTTCCCCGTGATGGCCCCCGGCGATTACGATCAGGACTATCTCTCGCGCTTGACCACCGAGGATTTTCCCCCAGAGCTATCCATTGATGATCTGGAGTACGAGGATCACCAACCGCCGCTCTACTATCTCCTGGCGACGCCGGTCTACCTCCTGAGCGGGGGCGCCGTGCTCGCGCTGCGGCTTTTTTCGCTGCTGATGAGCGGCGTGGGCGCGGCGATGTTGCTGCTGATCCTCTACGAATTCGCTCCGCAACGACCGGGAATCGCGTGGCTGGGTGCCGGCATCGCCGCGTTCAACCCGCAATTTCTGGCGATTATGTCCGGCGTCAACAACGACGTCTTGGTCATGGCGCTCCTCTGGCTCTGGCTGTGGATGGCGCTGCGATATTTGCGGGGCGCGATGCCCCCGTATGCCCTGGGGCTGGGGATGGGCGCGCTCCTGCTGACCAAATCCACGGGCTACGGCGTGCTGATCTTGGCGCCAATCGCCATTTTTATCCGCTACCGCCGCGAGGGACAACCGGCGCGCTGGCTCCTCCAGGAAGCGGCCCAAATCCTCCTGCCGGGCCTGCTCTTGGGCGGATTATGGTGGGGGCGCAATCTCCACGTCTACGGCTGGCCCGACGTGATGGGGCTGATCCGGCACGATGAGATCGTCGTGGGGCAACCCCGCGCCGCCGATTGGATCGCCCTCCATGGGCTGTCGTTCTTCATCAACGCCCTGCGCACCACATTTCGCTCTTTCTGGGGGCAATTCGGCTGGATGAAGGTCGTCTTAGATGCGCGCATCTACCAAGGGCTGGCGATCTTCACCGGGCTGGGATTGTGGGGCGCTGCGTGGCGCTGGCGCGAGGCGATCCGAGAAGGATTGCGCCCCCGGCAACGGGATGCGCTCACGCTGTTGGGCCTCTCGGCGGGAATCACGATCGCGATGTTCGTAGGCTATAACCTCACCTTTGTGCAACATCAGGGACGCTATCTCTTCCCGGCGCTGCCCTTCTTCGGCCTAGCGATGGCGGAGGGGCTAAATCGGCTCCAGGAGCGGAAGTTGGCCGTCGGGACGGCGATGATGATGGCGCTCGTGATCGTCGCGCTGGTGATCGTGGGGGTGTTGATGCGCGATCTGCCACTGTGGCCCATCGCCTTGATCGGAGCCTCGGCGGTAGCGTTGATCATCGCCGCCTTCCAGCCCGAATCGTGGCACAAAATCACCGGCGCCGGCGTCATCCTGGCCCTGATTGCCTTGGATCTGTGGTGCCTCTTTGGCTTTTTAATCCCCACGCTAACACGCTGAGATGCCGAGACGCTTAAAAAAGAGAGGAGAATTGCTATGACCTTCGACATCGGCCTGAGCGCCGAAGTGACGCACGTTGTGACCGAGGACGACACCGCTGCGACCTACGGCAGCGGCCTGGCGCCGGTATTGAGCACACCTCACCTAGTCGCGCTGATGGAAAACGCCGCGCAGGCCGCGCTCAATCCCCACATGGCCGAGGGGCAGAGCGCGGTCGGCACGCACATCGATATGCGCCATCTCGCGGCCACACCCGTGGGGATGGAGGTTCGCGTCCGCGCGGAGCTACAGGAAGTCGAGGGACGCCGCCTGCGCTTTCACATCGAGGCGTGGGACGAGGTGGAGAAGATTGGCGAGGCCACGCACGAGCGCTTCATCATCGATATGGCCCGCTTTATGCGCGGCGTCGAGGCGAAACGGGGGCGCACTGATGCTGAATAGGAGTTGGGAGTGGATTTACGGGATAAATCATCTGCTCAATCTGCTTCATCTGCTGATTCTTCCGGCGCGGCGAAGCGATGATCGGATTGATGGCCGTTCGCCCGGTCGGAGCGACGCTCCAGCCATCCGGTGCGGATTTCCTCATTTTCCGGGATGGCGTTGAAGGTCGGCACGTAGGGCTTGATATCCAAGAGCGGCTGCCATCGATGACATCCACATTTGCGATGTAGAGCGTCGCCCCCGCGACGCGCACCAATCGCACCACGGAGAGACCGATGGGATTGGGCCGGCGCGGCGCCCGCGTGGCGAAGAGGCCGCGCGGCTCGTCATCCAGAAAGGGCTTCACCCGCAGGCGATAGCCCTCCGCCAGATGAAAATGATAGAGCAGGATGACGTGCGAGAAGCCCGATAGATCTTGCAGGCCCTCCTCGTAGGCAGGCGCCACCTCCACGCGCCCCTCGACGCCCTGCGCGCCCAGCGGCTGAATCGGCATCCCCGTCGGCTCTTTGAAGGGTGAATGGATCACACCGATTGGCTCGTATTTAATCTCGTATTTAATGTGGGACATTTTATCATCACCTCTGAATGATGGGGCGCCATCTCAACCCTTGCGAAGGTTAACAAGAGTTTTGGGTAATAGACTAACCTGCTCCCGGCACCTGATACGGACTTTTTGAGGTCCCTTGTGCAACCTTCGCAAGGTGAGCTTTATCCGGAACCCGCCCCGCCCGTCTCCTCCAATCGCGCGCGATATTTCGCCATCGCCTGGGCCAACGCCTG
>JBKHCQ010000443.1:0-2900 GCA_046541755.1 Anaerolineales bacterium
ATCGAAAAAGGGGCACCGGGGTCATCCCCCGATGCCCCCGCATCGTTGCGACATTAACTTAAAACCTTACAAATTGCCGGCAGAGCGTGAGTTAGAACCCCTTCTCTTTGGCGACGCGCACAGCCTCGCGAACCATCTGGCTGGTGAAGCCCCACTCGTTGTCGTACCAGGCCATAATTTTGACCAGGTTGCCATCGACGACGCGGACCATCTCCAGGTCGGCAATCGAAGCGTAGGACGTCCCGACGATGTCGGAGGAGACCAGCGGTTCTTCGGTCGCGTGGAAAATCCCCTTGTATTTCTCGGTCTCGGCCTCTTCTTTGAGAATGGCCTGCACCTCTTCCACGGTGGTGTCCTTCTCCGTGAGGAAAACCAGGTCGGAGATGGAGCCAACGGGGATGGGCGCCCGCACGGCGATGCCGTCGAACTTGCCCTTGTACTCAGGCAAGACCCGTGTCGTCGCGATGGCCGCGCCCGTGGTCGTGGGCACGAAGTTAGCCGCTGCCGCGCGTCCCCGGCGGACTTTGCTGCTGGGGCCGTCCACGATGGCCTGGGTCGAGGTGTAAGCGTGGATGGTGGTCATAATGGCCTTCTGGATGCCCAAGCGGCGCCCGATGATCTCTACAACGGGGGTGATGGAGTTGGTGGTGCAGCTCGCGGCGGAGAGATACTTGGCGTCCTCCGGCGGCGTGCTCACGCCGTGGACGATGGTGGGGATGCCCTCGCCCTTGGCAGGCGCGGAGAGGATCACGAACTTCGCCCCGGCCTCCAGGTGCTTCTTGATGCCGGCCTCGTCACGGAAGAAGCCCGTGCACTCCAAGGCGATATCGATGCCCAATTCTTTCCACGGCAAATCGGCGGGATCGCGCTCTTGGAAGAACTTGAAGGTCTGATCCCCAACGATGAGCTTATCGCCATCGACAGCGACCTCTTTGTCGTAGCGCCCGTAGGCGGTGTCATATTTGAGCAGGTAGGCGATATTATCGCGCGATGCGATATCGTTGACCGCGACCAGCTCAAGCTCCGGTGTCTCCAGGACGATCTTCAACGTCGCTCGTCCAATCCGCCCCATTCCGTTAATTACTACCTTCGCCATCATTTACCTCCTAATAGTGTGATTGATTGAAGAACTTGTTTTGAAAAATGAACCTCAAACCGCTCCGCTTCTGAGTCGGTGCGGTGATGCACAATTGGATGATTCTTCTTATTTCGTTTGCCTTGCTCTATAACCGCCCCCCTTTTGCAAATTTGCACGACATAGTTATAGATACGGGGCCGATTTTCCATTCGACTCATCCCCAGCCCTCATCATCACACGAGCGCGTATCACGTGAGCAACGCCATCACCTCGTGGGCCAATTTTTCGCTGTCGTGACGCCAACCCACAGCAGGATCGACGAAAGCGCCTTGGATGACCCGGAAATCCTTGCGGGATGTTAAATCGGCGCTCACCCACGCCACCCCGTCCGGCAACGAGGTGTCAGGATAGCGGGTGTTGATAATCGCAGAGGAAAAGACATTTTGGCCCACGTGATTCACCAACGTCTGATAATGACGTTGGGCTGTGTAGCCGTCGGTCTCGCCGCGCTGTGTGGCAACATTGCAAATGTAAACGCGCGGGACGGTGGTCGCGCGCAGCGCCTCCGCAATATCGGGCACCGACAAATTGGGCAGGATGCTGGTATACAGGCTTCCCGGGCCGATGACGATCAACTCCGCCTCCAAAATGGCGCGCACAGCTTCTGGGTAGGCCGATGGACTGCTGGGAATGAGCATCACGCGCAGGATTTGTCCCTCGGCTTGGGGGATGTTGGACTCTCCGCAGACGCGATGGGCGCTGCCATCCGGGCGCTGCATATCCGCGCACAAGGTCACCGCCTCGAGGGTGCTGGGCAAGACCCGCCCCTGCACCGCCAAGACGCGACTGGATGCGACCAGCGCGGACTCGAATGCGCCGGTGATGTCCGCCATCGCGCTGATGAAGAGGTTGCCGAAGCTATGGCCGCTCAGCTCGCCATCACCGGCGAAGCGATATTGAAAGAGCCGGGTGACCAAGGCCTCGTCATTGGCCAGCGCTGTGATGCAGTTTCGGAAATCGCCGGGCGGCAGAATACCCAACTGGCGTCGCAGGCGGCCTGATGATCCGCCGTCGTCCGCGACGGTCACGATGGCTGTGAGGTTGGATGTGTAGCGCTTGAGGCCGCGCAATATCATCGCTTGGCCATGTCCCCCGCCGATGACCACGACCTTCGGCCCCCGCCCGCGCCTGCGATACTCGTACAACTTCCCCGGTAGGGCGCTATAAGGCGCGTCCATAAACGGCGCCAGCAAGGTGCGATTGAGGCCCCATAATCCGGCGGCCAACAGGCCGCCGCCGACGAGTAAAAAGAGGACGGCGCGCACCAATTGCGGGAGAAATTGCAAGGTCAGGTAGTAAAAATAGCGCGGCAGTGGATAGAGCGCGCGGAGCGCAAACGCTCCCCCAAAGCTCAACAGCCCCACACCGATGGCGATTAACAACAACCATCGCTTGACACCCAAACCAGGCCGCAGCCACGTCAGATGGGTGCGCCAACGCCAGTGCTTCTCCTCAGCTTGCTTCCTCCTCCAATCCATCTTAAAAATTATACTCTGATTAGTAAGGCTGTCAAAAAGCGGTCGCTCGGGGATTTCGGCATGGTTCATTTTCTGGGATAATTCGGGGATAATTGGATGACTCTACTGAAAAAAGGGAACTATCTCACGCCAAGATGCAAAGTCGTCAAGATTTTTAAGGTTTGATTTAATTTTATTCATCCAATCACCGTTTTTGATCACGAAAATGGGATGGTTCAGAAATAGGTTGACTTTTTTCTCGTTGTTCCAGGCCCGGCGGTTCCCACAGCCATTGGGCCGTTGGG
>JBKHCQ010000444.1:0-2881 GCA_046541755.1 Anaerolineales bacterium
AAATGATCGCTATGTCGGCGCTGATAGGGGCGCGGCCCAACATAGGGATTGTCTTTCATCTATGCGTCCGCCTCCCACCATTCGCGCAGCTCGGCGACGAACTGCTTTGAACTCCCCCAAAAGACATTGATGTCGGCATCTTGAAAGTACTGTTGAAGAAATGCCTGCACCGCCTCGATATGCTCCGCGCCAACTTCTTCTACTTCCAATTGCACAGCGACGTGCTTGAAACTGCGTCGCCGGTCGAGGTTCTTGACCAGGCCATGCATCAGCACTTGAAACTCCCAATCGTAGAGGCCGTAGCCGACAAAGAGCAGGAGATTGCTGGCCAGCGCGCCCCGGATATAGTTGGGGATGCGATCCGTCTCAGCCGCGGTGTTGATGAGGAATTGCATCATATCGTTTTCCGTGACGACCGGCGAATCGGGGACTTCGTCGCTGCCCAAAAGATGATAGACCATCGGCGATTCAAAGCTTGGGACGTAATTGGGGTCATCCTCAAAACGCGAGGGGAGATGATCCAGATCGCTATGCCATCGACACACCTCGCGAACCGGCGCCTTATCCCAATCCTTGAGCGCCGCCGCCATAAAGGGATCACAATTCGTCGTCATATACAACGGCAACTCCAGGCTGGCCAGCACGGTATGAAATTCGTTGGGATCATCGCCGGTGAGGTTCTGCCAGCCGATAGCCGCTATCGATTGCAAAAGCGTCTGCTGTTGCCGGCGACTGCGCCGGCGGCGGCCTCGTCGCCCGGACGATGCGGATTCTTCTTCATCAGCCCCGGCCATCGCCTCTCGCAATTCTTCCGGCAAGCGGGAGACAAATTCCTGCGTCAGCGTCTCGACGTAGGCGTTCCGGGTTGAGGCAGCGCCCAAATTGCTGATATTGGTGCGGTACTGCGCGACACGCCCCAACGTCAGATCCTCAAACGGATAATCGGGCATCTCCGAAGCCCAGAGCGCGGCTACATCGGCGGGCGTGGGGAGCCAGCGCCCGTGAACTCTGGGGCCGATAAAGGGGAGGCACCGCCCATCCTCAATCGTCAGGATCAATTCTTCCCAAAACGTCTTCGGCTTCTGACCACTCGGCGGCTTACCGCGCGCATCGACCTCATCCCCCCAAAGCTGGCCGGATTTGAGGCGCAAGAATATGACGGGGACGGCTACCGCGATATCATTGGTAACCTGCCGATCCGAAAGTAACACACTGCGCGCCTCATTGATCGCCCGATCTACCATGCCATGGGCCAAGAGATTATGATAGAAGGCCGAAGTGAGCTTCCGGGCCATCTCCATTTCCAGAAAATCCTGCATTGCAATGACTGCCGGCATCCCAATCTGCACCAACTTCGGCCCCAGGCCCCGGAAGGCGTCGCCCGTCGAACGCACCGCGCTCTGACACGCGGCCAGAAAAATCAACTGGGGGCGTAGTTCTTGGCGCGCCAACATCTGGATCAAGGCATCGTCTGACACGATAGCCGTATTCCCAGCTTCATCTTGAAAGTAGAGGGCGGCTTGCTGCCGCCGGGCGCTGTAAGCGCCGTGGCCTAAGTAGTGCAAGATGTGATAGCCGCGTCGCAGTTCTGTCTCCAGGCGCGCGAGCGTGACGGGCGGTTCGAGGTAGGTCACTTCCAGCTTCATCTCCTCTAGCGTATCGGGCTGACGCAAGCTATCCTCGAGAATCTCGCGTTCCAAGGCTACATCCACGGGCGCCAGGCGATATCTTTCCAGATCATTGGGGTTGGAGATCACCACCAGAATGCGGATGGGCCGCTCTTGGATCAGTCCGCCCCAGGGCATCGCCGCCGGGAGGTAGCGGGAGAAGGGCATGACCGCGTTTGCGGAAAGCATCGTAACCCTATCATGCAATAATTCCCAAGGCAGCGCATGTAATTCTGGGGCATGAATATCAATGTAGAGGCGAATGCGCAACTTTCCGCCCGCCTGACCGCGCGCCTCCGCCCACGCCTCGCGGAGCTTCGGATCGGCGAAGAGCAGATCGAAAAGCTGTTGCCCGGCAGCGACCGGGTCGCCGCCGGGGGTCCAATCGGCCAGATCCGGGGGGGCGTAACCTCGAGGGAACTCCTGCTCGCCGCTCAGGGTGATTTCGACGGGGTAGCCCTGCTGTTTGTCATACGCCCGGAAGATACGGATTTCCAGATCTACATACGCCTCATCGTGGGTCGCATTGGACATATTGATCTCCTGAAGAGGTAACGTCCAGTCCAACAAAAAGCGGGGGACTGATTTTTCCGATGATGTCAGACCTTCAAGTCACCTGACACTTTTAGAAAACAGCTCACGGATTTTCACGGATCACACGGATTTTTTAGATCTCTCGGCGGAGAAGCTCCCCATCTTGGTGTACATTTTACCACTCACGTCTATTTGGACAAATTTAAGGCCAAATTTTAACCTTTGCATTCCTAAAATGGCTCCTCGTGCAATATAAAAATCAAAAAATATCTGCGTTACCCGTGTTTATCCGTGAGCTTAAGAAGTGCGGGGTGACTTGTCAGACCATTCGAATCGCCCTAAAACTTGGGGGCCAGGGCGATCCTGAACATCAGTATAGCATGGCTTTTGGAGAGTTACAATGATTTTTCGAGGGAAGTTTCACACAGTCGGCGGGGATTAAAAGCAACGAGTCTCGCAGACATAGAGATGCCTACAAGACTCGTTTTAGTTCTGTGAGCAAATGCTCCCAGTTCCTGTCTCTGGGGCGAGGGCTTACACCTACACGTAAGCGTAAACAGCTACAATTCTGGAATTTCCTGGCGCTTGCAGCTTTTGAGAAGGGCGCTACCTACCGGACAGTTTTATGCCTCTATCTCAGCAGATTAAGCAGATGGAGCAGATGGATAATCAGATAGCCT
>JBKHCQ010000445.1:0-2871 GCA_046541755.1 Anaerolineales bacterium
CCGGCGGCGCGACGCTCTTCATCCAAGACCGCCGATCCCGAATCGCCGGGGGCGCTCATCTTGCTGGTCATAATCTGATCGACGAAGCGGGCCGTCTGCCCCTCAAAATCGACGTTGACCGCGACATCAATCTGCGTGACCGTGCCCTCTGTCAGGCCGCTGGTGCGCCCCATCTTCTGGACGGTCATGCCAAGCTGCGGCTCGACGACGCCCGTCGGCGGGCCAATGTTCAGGATGGCGGGCAGCGCCTCATCGGGCGCGTCGATGCGGGCCAGGGCGGCGTCCATCACATTCTCGCCGGGCGTCACCTGGACGGGGCGCAGGCGATGGGACGAGCCTGTCGCTTCGGCCAGAGAGTTGAGCAGCCGCGCGAACGCCTCCGCCACATCGCAATTCCCCGAAGCCTCGCCAAAATCGAGCGGCAAAAACTCGCTCAACGTGGCAATGCGATCCTCCGCCGTGCCCAAATCCGCCATGCCCGGTTGCCAAATCGGGTCGCCCGCTTTGGCGATGTTGCAGTTGGCCAAGATGTGGTTGTTGCTGAGGATAAAGCGCTCGCCCGCGCGCTCGACCAAATAGCCGAACGTCCCCGCCGTGACCTGGGGATGACCGATGGAGATGCCCGGCTGGATGGGACGCCGGCGCTCCCTGGGATTCAGCGCCGCATGCGCGCGAATGCGCCCGGTCTCGATCACATCGGTGGGCAAGCTATCCACGCTCTGCGGCACCAGCTCCGATTCGGTCAGGTGTTCGCGGGGCAACTTCCGCGTCACGGAGACCATAATGCTCAACTCTCTGGTTGCCGTCTCGCCCGCGATCTTATATCCCAGCCCACAAGCGGTCACGTTAGGCCGCTTAAAGAGATCCGGCAAGGCGCCCCGAAAGACCTGTCGCGCTTGCGCCATCATTCGATCCGTCATCCTATTCCTCCTCATCGCTAACATTGCTAGATTTGCTATCCTTACGCTCAACCAGGCTCTCGACCACATCCGCCGCCAAATCCAATCCTTCTTCAATTTTACTTCCCGCCCCCCATCGTTTCCAGAACGCCCAGGGGTGGCGGGACTTTCGCTCGCGCCCGGCGGAGACCGCGCCCCCTGCCGAGGGCGTCTGCGCTTGGATCTCGCCCACCTCATGCACGCGCACCGGCACATCCTCCACCTGCTCTGGGATGCGATCCTCCGGCGCGAGAGCGTCCTCCGGCACTTTGTGCGTCACATTGACGACTATCCCCAAATCCGTGACCGGCTGCCCAATGTCCCATCTCCCTCCGATCCCCACCCCGACGACATTCGGCTTCCGCATCAACTCCGCCTCGTGGCGGTGTTTCACCGCGCGGATATGTTCCAAATCCCCTTCGTTCATGCTAAGACCTCCTCGGAAAATGAGCGAAACAGCAAATGAGCATTTAAGCAACCTTTCCGGTAGCCGATTCCATAATTAGGAATTTAGAATTGCGAATTTAGAATAATGTTATTGAGTAAAGATTCTAAATTCGCAATTCACAATTCAAAATTTGATATTTGTTGCTTTGCTACGGTGAGAATCACCATCAGGCCGCTGCCGAGCAGCCAGCACCAGTAGCCCCACCCCCAGGCGATGGGGCGCGCGTGAAGCTGGGAGAGCGCGGGGCGCAGGCAATGCAACGTCGGCAGGGCGGGCAGGGCCGTGAGCGCGAGCCAGCTCAAAATCAGCCAGGGGCGGAAGCGCGTCAGGCGCGGGCCGAGCCAGGCGATCATGCCGGCGGCGACCATCGCGCCGAGGCCGCCCCAGAAGACGACGCGCCAGCCGGGCGTGCGCCACGCGCTGACGATCTCCGGGTAGGGCGGCAGCGTCGCCAGCGCGATCCCCGCGCCGACAGCGGCGGCGATCCAGCGCTGCCAGCGGGACGCGCGCGTCGCGGGCGACGTGATCAACAGGGGGAGCAGCACCGCCAGGCCGACCAAGGGCAGGCGCAGGGTGTAGAGATTGACGCGCACCACGCCGGATTCGATCTGGGGCAGCAGGCGCAGCAGGTCGAAGAGATCGTAGGCGTTCCAGGCTAAGGCCGCCGCCTCGCGCCCGATCCACGGGCCGAAGTAGCCGATCAGGGCGAGCAACCACGCCGCGCCGCGCAGCAGCGCGAGGGGCTGGCGGATCGAGGCCGGGCGCGCGGCGCGCTCAGGGCGCGGTAATCGTGACATCATCAAAAGCCACGGTGGTCGCGCCCCCCAACTCGGCGGCGTCGGCGAAGAGCGCGACGGCGCCGCTGGCGGCCAGCACATCATCGGCGCGGGAGGTCAACAGGGTGTCGTTCACCCAGAGCGAGAGCTTGTCATCGCGGCAACGAATGCGCACCTCGTTTTCCGCCTTGCCGATGTTGATCACGTCGCTGGCATGCGGCCCCACCAGCGGGGTGGACGCGCCCTCGGCGACGCGCAGCATCAAATAGTAGCCGTCGGCGCTGATAGCAAACAGATAGTAGTTCTGCTCATCCTGCTGCCGACAGATCAACCCCATCCAATTATCGACGGTGCCTTGAACATGCCGCAGGCGCGCCGAGACCGTCACATCCCGCTGAGATTTGCCGACCAGCGGGGTGTAGACCGCCGATCCCGCGCCGCGATCCTCCAGAAACATCTCGCCCGCCTCCGCGTAGACCGCGCTATCCGCCGTCTCGAAGCGCACCCAACCGGCGTGCGGTGGTTCAAAATCGTCGGCGAGGATCAGGTCGCCCGACTCGCTCGCGCGATCTTCGCCCTCATCTTCAACTTCGTCCTCATCTTCATTAAACACGCCGGGCGACGTCACCGGCGAGACAGTCGCGGGCGCGGGGGTACACGCCGACATCCCCACCGCCCAGAGCAGCGCCGCCACGATCAACAGCAGACG
>JBKHCQ010000446.1:0-2865 GCA_046541755.1 Anaerolineales bacterium
TATAGAGCCAATGAACAACCTACCCACGGGCACGGTGACCTTTCTCTTCACCGATATTGAGGGCAGTACGCAACTTTGGGAGCACCACACGGACATGATGCAACGGGCGCTGCCGCGCCACAACGCGATCCTGCGCGAGGCCATCGAGCAGCACGAGGGCCACATCTTCAAGACGGTGGGCGACGCCTTCTGCGCGTCGTTCGTCCAGGCCACGGACGGGATCGCGGCGGCCATCGCGGCCCAGCAGGCGCTCCAAGCGAAAGATTGGGGCGCGTGCGAGATCAAGGTGCGGATGGGCCTCCACACCGGCCCGGCCAAAGTCCGCCAGGGCGATTACTTTGGGCCGACGGTCAATCGCGTGGCGCGCCTGACCGCCGCCGGCCACGGCGGGCAGATCCTCCTTTCGGCGATGACGCAACAGCATATCGAGGCGGCGGAACATCTGCGCCTGCTACCTGATGATCTCACCAAGGAGGATACGCCAGATGATGCAAGCGCCAACGCCGCCAACGGTAAGGGGACGCTTGATCTGCGGGATTTGGGCACCTACCGCCTGAAGGATCTGGTTCACCCGGAGCGCATTTTCCAGGTCGTCGTGCCGGGGTTGAAAAACAACTTCCTCCCGCCCAGCGCCAAGAAGTTCCATCCGCCGACCTACGCCGAATCGACCGCCTTCACCGAGCACCAACTAGCCATCCAAAGCCCGATGCATCCCACGGGCGATCAGCCGCAGGCCATCAACGAGTTAGTCGAGGGATTGGAGAACGGCTATCGCCACCAGGTACTCAAGGGCGCCACCGGCACCGGCAAGACCTTCACCATCGCCAACGTGATCGAGCAGGTGCAGAAGCCGACGCTGGTGTTGGCCCACAACAAGACGTTAGCCGCGCAGCTCTACTCGGAGTTCCGCGAACTCTTCCCCAACAACGCGGTCGAGTACTTCGTCTCCTACTATGATTATTATCAGCCGGAAGCCTACGTCGTGCAGCACGATCTCTACATCGAGAAGGATTCCGACATCAACGAGGAGATCGAGCGCCTGCGCCTGGCCGCCACCGCCGCCGTGATGACCCGGCGCGATGTGATCGTCGTGGCCTCGGTCTCGTGCATCTACGCGCTGGGCAATCCGCAGGAATGGGGCAAGGTGATCCTGCCGCTGGAGGTGGGGCAGCAGATCCGGCGCGAAAAGGTGATGCGCCATCTGGTCGCCATCTACTACGAGCGCAACGATTTGGATTTCCGGCGGGGGACGTTCCGCGCGCGCGGCGACGTGCTGGAGATCCGCCCGGCCTACACGGAGACGGCCTTCCGCATCTCGTTCTGGGGCGATGAGATCGAGCGCATCACGGAGGTCAATCCGCTCACGGGCGAGGTGTTGGCTCGCCCCAAGGCGATCAAAATCTTCCCCGCGCGGCACTACGTCACCTCCGAGGAGAAGCAGAAGCAGGCGGTCATCGATATCGAAGAGGAGTTGGAGGAGCGCCTGACGGAATTGCGGGCCGCGGACAAGTTGGTGGAGGCGCAGCGTTTGGAGCAGCGCACGCGCTACGATTTGGAGATGATGCGGGAGATCGGCTACTGCTCCGGCATCGAGAACTACTCCCGCCACATGGATCAACGGCCCGCCGAATCGCCGCCGTGGACGTTGGTCGACTACTTCCCCGATGATTTCCTGATGATCGTGGACGAATCGCACATGGCCGTCCCGCAGGTGCGCGGGATGTATCACGGGGATCGCAGCCGCAAGCAGACGCTGGTGGATTACGGCTTCCGCCTGCCTTCCGCGTTGGATAATCGCCCCCTGCGCTTCGATGAATTCAACACCCGGCTGAATCAGGTCATCTACACCAGCGCCACCCCGGCAGATTATGAGATGGGCAAGGCGGATCAGGTAGTCGAGCAGGTCATCCGCCCCACCGGGATTTTGGACCCGGAGATTATTATTCTGCCCACCAAGGGCCAGGTCGATGATCTGGTGGGGCGCATCCATAAGCGCGTGCAAAACGGCCAGCGCGTGCTGGTCACCACGCTCACCAAGCGGATGTCGGAGGATCTGGCCGACTATCTGCGCGAGCTGAATATCAAGGTCACCTACCTCCACAGCGATATCGACACCATCGAGCGAATTGAGATTCTGCGCGATCTGCGCATGGGCCAATACGACGTCGTCGTGGGCATCAACCTGCTGCGGGAGGGGCTGGATCTGCCGGAGGTGAGCCTGGTGGCGATCCTGGACGCCGACAAGCAGGGTTTCCTGCGCAGTTCGACGGCCCTGATCCAGACGATGGGCCGCGCCGCCCGCCACATCGAGGGCACCGTGGTGATGTACGCGGACAAGGTCACGGACGCGATGCAGGAGGCCATCGATGAGACGACCGAGCGACGCGAGAAACAGCGGGCGTACAACGAGGAGCATGGCGTCGAGCCGCAGGCCATCGTCAAAGAGATCCGCGACCTGACCGACCGCGTGCGCGCCGAGGCGAAGGAGGAGAGCGGCCTCGATCTCAAGCCGGCCCAGATGCCGCCGGCCGCGCTGGAGCGGATGATCCGCGCGCTGGAGAAAGAGATGCGCGCCGCCGCCGAAGCCTGGGAATTCGAGAAGGCCGCCACCCTGCGCGATCAAATCTTCGAGTTGCGGGGTATCCTAGAGGAAAAAGCGCCGCTGTGGAAGCGGGATAAGAAGAAGTAACCGCACCTTGCCAAGATTGCGAGCGAGTAACGGTTTAGTTGGATGAGCAACTTTTCAAGCTAAGAAGTGTCGGGCGGATAGCTTGAGCTTAACTTTTATCGCACTCTTGGTTATGAATAGGTTGACACGCACCGGACCACCCGGCGCTACCTATCATCCTACCAGATCAGGAGGCG
>JBKHCQ010000447.1:0-2865 GCA_046541755.1 Anaerolineales bacterium
CACTTCTCGATTGAGCTGTCAACTGAAAGCAAAAAGCGCGGGGCCGCTGAAGCCTCGCGCTTTGGATTTACTGCTTACAATGCCTGGATGCCTGGATGCCTTGACGGCTAGTATTTCCTCACGATATCGCGATAGGCGCCGGGCTGCCGCGCCAACATCATCTGCGTCTCCTCGCGGCGCTGACGCACCACGTCGAGATCGATGCGGACGACAACGTAGCCCTCTTCTGGCTCCTCCAGCGCGGCCAGCACCTCGCCGCTGGGCGATAGCACCGCACTCTGTCCCGCGAAGGTGTACGAAGGCTCCTCGCCCACGCGATTGGCCGCCGCGATGAAGATGTCGTTTTCGTAGGCGCGCGCGACCAACAGTGTGCGCCACATATCCGCGTCCTTCATCGGCCAGGCCGCGGGCAGCAGGAGAATATCGGCGCCCCGGAGCATCAGATTCCGCGCCACCTCCGGGAACGCCAAATCCCAGCCTAACATCAAGCCCAAATTGCCGATCTCGGTCTCCGCCACGGAGCGGATCTGATAGCCGGGACGGAAGATGAGCCGCTCTTCGGCCTGGAGGTGCACCTTGCGATACTCCTCCTCGACGCTGCCATCCGGCCCGATGAGCACCGCGCTGTTGTACAGCACGGTCTCGACCTTCTCTTTGACCGCCATACCGATGAGCACGTAGACGCCGAAATCGGTCGCGTGCTGGCCCAGGATGTTGGTCACCGCGCCGGGCACGCGCTGCGCCATCTGCGCGAAGCGCTGTCCACCCTCAAAGCCCGTCACCGATAGTTCTGGAAAGATGATCAGATCGACGGCCTGCTCAGTCGCGATCTTGGGGATCATCTTACCCATCTTCGCGACGTTCTCTTCCATCTTGGCTAATTCCGGCTCCATCTGTACGACAGCGATGTTTAGTTCCTGCATTCTCTACTCCTTGTGTGAAAAAACTAAAATGATGAATAGTCGATGAATCAAATCCGTGGTGCGCACCGTGATGACTCAGCGGCTTACCGCTTGGGGCGGGACATAAATCGGAGGATCGACGACAATGATCTCGGCAATTCCGACTCCACCAGAATCTTTTCGCCGCTCACCGGATGGGTGAATTCTAGCACGCTCAGATGCATAAAAAGGCGATCCGATAGCAACGTCTGGCGGCGCGAGCCGTAGAGGCGATCCCCGACAATGGGAAAGCCATACCACGAAAGGTGCACGCGGATCTGATGCATGCGAGCGGTCTTCGGCCGAATCATGAGCAGCGAGTAGGATTGCCCGTCCACCTTGTAATGGCGCTGCGCGCGATAATAGGTGCTTGCCGGACGTCCCTGGCGCGAGACATACAACTTGCGGCGCTTGTATTTGACGTTGCCGATGGGCTTTTCGATGGTGTACTCGCCCGTAAGATAGCCTTCAACCAATACCGAGTAGGTCATTTCCATCTGTTGGCGCTTGATGAGATGACGCATCTCGCGATAAGCCTCTTTCTCCTTAGCGACCAACACCAGGCCGGAGGCATCCTCTTCCAATCGACTCAGCACGCCCGCGTGCTCAAAGCCGCCGATATGCGCCCGTTCGGGGAAACGCTCAACCAGTTGTTGCATCACTGTGCCCCGTTTCACGTCGCGCGTGGGACGCACCGCGACGCCGGCGGGCTTCTCCACCACGATCAAAACATCATCCTCATACGCAATGTCCACCTCGCGCGTCGGGATGACGGGCGAGGCATCCGCCGCCGATTCGTCAATCTCCGGGGCCTCGGTCACTACCCTATCCCCCGGCTGAAGTCGCTGCCCCGGTTTCAACGCCGCTTGATCATTGATCAACACCGCGCCCTCACGCACCATCCGCTTCAGCGCGTCGCGCGTCAAGGCGGGCCAAACACGCGCCAAGAGTTGATCTAGGCGCTGCTCCTGTGTTACCTCCAAAACTTTCTGTTCAGGCATCAGCCGTAGCTCTCTCCAAGTGATGTAGGAAAAACGAATCGATCAATAAAATTGCTACGCCCACCACAATAGCCGAATCGGCCACGTTAAAGACCGGCCAAGTGGCAAACGGCCAGAAGTTGACGTCCAAGAAATCCACCACATAGCCGCGCGTGAAGCGGTCGATCAAATTGCCCAGCGCGCCGCCCATCACCAGGGCCAACGCCACATGCACGATCCAAACTTGGGGCGGGATCGTGAACTGGAAGACGGCCATCAAAACCAGCACGATGACCGACAGCACAGCGAAAGCGACGTTCATATTAGGGAACATCCCAAACGAGGCCCCGGTGTTCTTGACGTAGGTGAACGAGAGCACGGGACGCAACCAGGCCGCCACATCAACGGGCGTGTAGGGCGGGAGGTCGCGTACCACCCACCACTTGATGGTTTGATCCACGACAACGATGACGAAGACGATTAAGCCCACCAGCAGAGCCACGCGAGACTTAGCTTTCATCAGGGAACTAGGCCCTCTCGCGGCGGGATTGACAGCGGATGCAATAGCGCACCGAAGGCAAAGCCTCCAAACGCGATATATCGATGGCGCCGCCGCAGGATTCGCATAGGCCATAGGTGCCGTCGTCGAATTTCTGCAGCGCGCGCCGCGTATCCTCCAGCGAGCGCTGCAACTGGCGCGCCAGCGAGACATCGCGCGCCTGCTCGAAGACCTCGCTCCCGGCATCGGCCATGTGGTTGCTGTAGCCCACGCCCTCTTCGCGCACGGACTGCTGGATATCGTGCACCTGCTCTATCAGATGCTCCTCTTTTTCAACGAGACGTTCGTGTAACTCTTCATACGTGATGGTCATGGGGCCTTCATCCTTCCTTTTTCTTTTTTCTTTTTTCTTTTTCTTTTTTAAAACCGCTATAGTTGTAGCGGT
>JBKHCQ010000448.1:0-2857 GCA_046541755.1 Anaerolineales bacterium
CTGCTCCATCTGCTTAATCTGCTGAGATAGAGGCATAAAACTGTCCGGTAGGTAGTCTTCCTTTCAACTGCTTTTTACACAAAGCTGCTTTGGGTTACGAGCATTTTCTTCAGCGCCGCTTCATCCGTAATGGTTGCCTCCCATAGCCAATAATCGCGCTCGACGTCGTAGGTGTACTTATCTGCTATTTGGCCTTCTTCCCATGCTTTTTTGAACGCTTCGAAGTCCATCTGATACTTTGCCTCGAAGAACTGGCGTTGCTTACGGACTTCCGTAAGCCGTGAGTTGATTGTACTTTTGGGTAGCTGATTCATAACTCCTCGACCGCTGTCTCCGGCGCCCAGCCTTGCAGATCGCCGGGGAGCGCGATGCGCGCCCACTGTCCCCGCGTCTCGATGATGCGCACCTCCGCGCCGGCGTGGAGCGTGAACTCGGTGAGGTAGTCGACGCCGGGGCCGCTGCGCACCTCGATGCTCTCGGCTACGATGACGGCGGGCGTTGGCCCGCGCGCGCTCCACATCCGAATCCCCAGCGAGAGCGCGCTGAGCAGCAGGAGGACGCCCACCACGCCGACGAGCGTTCTGATGACGCGCTGTCCCCGTGGCTGCCGCCGAGTCAGGAGCGCTAAGATGAGCAGCCCGCACCAGATGATCCACAGCGCCAGCGCCAAGGCCGCGATCTCGCTGCGCGTGGTCCAATCGACCAGCAGATGCTCGATGAGTTGCACGCCGGCGGCGCTCTCCTCCGGCTCCAGCTGATCCTGGGTTTGGGCGCGGGCCAGGCGCAGATTGGCGGCCACGTCCGCGTCGCGGGGAAGCCGATGCTGCGCGCGGCGATAGTTGAGGATCGCCCGGCCCAGATCGCCGGCCTTGAAGTAGGCGTTGCCCAGGTTGTAGTAGAGCGCGCCGTCGTCCACGCCGATGTCCACCAGCGTTTGATAGGCTTGGATGGCCTCGGCGTATTCGCCCGATTCATATAGCCCATTGGCCTGGGCCATCCGCTCGCCGGACATGGTTTGGGGGGCGCAGGCGGAAAGCAAGGTCAGCAGGAGGGCGAACAGGAGCGTGAAACAACGTAGTGCGTAGTGCGTAGTTGCGTATCGGTTGTTCATACCAGTATCTCTTCCAGCGCCGCGATGACGTGTTCAGCCTCTTGAATAAGGTCGTTAGCATCCCGCCCGGCCGCCACAGGGGCGAAGCGCCCGGAGTCGGCCCAATCTAGGGCGGCCAGCACGCGCTCGCGCAGGTCGGCGGGCGCGCCGTGCTCTTGCAGCGCTTGCCGGATCGCGGCGCGCGTCAGGCCGGCCGGTGGGAGGTTGAACTTATCGGCCAGATAGTGGGTGAGCGCGCGGGCGACGGCGCCGTAAGCGGCATCCTCGTCGGTGGCGGCCACGCGGCGCGCCTCGGTCAGGCGCTGATGGGCGGCCTTGCGCGCGCGGACGCGGCGCGCGTAGGCGACGTCCCGCGCCATCGCCTGGCGGCGGCGATCCCAGCCCCACGCGCCGCCGACGGCCATCAGCGGGACGAGCCACCCGATCCAATAGAGGGGCCGCGCGGTGAGCGGCGCCTGGCGCGTGGCGAGCGCGGGCGGCGCGGGCTTGATGTGCCGGATGTCGCTGCCGAGCACGACCACGTTCTCCCCGTTCTCGCCGACGATGAGCGATCCCGTCGGCTCCTCGTCGCCCGGCGCGACCTGGACCGTCAGCGCCTCGGCGGCGGCGCGGCGATACTCGCCCGCGGCCGGATCGTAGTAGGTCAGCGAGAAGGGCGGAATAGTCAGCGCGCCCTCGGTTCTGGGGACTAAGAGCCGCTCGAATTGTTTCGTGCCCTGGATGACCTCGCCTACCTGATCCAAGTCGGTGGCGATCTGCGGATCGTAGATGCGCCAGCCGGGCAGCGCCTCGGCGCCGACGGCGGTGGGATCGTTCACGGCGCTGATGTTGCCATCGCCCGTGACCGTCACGCGGAGCGTCACCGGCTCGTTCACCCGCGTCGTCCCCGGCTCGACCTCCGCCGTCAGCTCGAAACGGCCCACCGCGCCGCCAAAATCCGCCGGCGCGCCCTCCGGCAACGGCTGCACATCGACGGCGACGGCGTTGGTCTCCCTCTCAATCTTCTGATTGAAGAAGTCGCCGGGCACAAGAAGTTGCGAAGGGCCGATGGTCGTCTCGCCCGCCGAGGTGGGGAAGAGCGCGCGCCGCACCTCGGTGACCAGGTACTCGCGCCCGTTGACGGTCTGATAATATTGGTTGTTGGGTGAGAGATCGTAGCTTAAAAAGTTGGTGAAATCGGGCCAGTTGAGTTGCGGCTGATTGAAGAAGTTGATGGCCTGGTAGAGCCGGAAGGTGTAGATGATCTGCTCCCCGACCACGGGCGCGGCCTGATCGACCTCGGCTTCGACGTAGATGTCCTGATTGGTCAGCGCGTCCGGCGCAGTGGCGTCGCCCGGCGGCTGGGACGTGGGCGCTTGGGCGGGCGGGGCGTCGCCCGGTGTCACCTCGATGGCGACGGGGTTGGACTCGTAGCTCTGGCCTTTCACCTCGATCTGGATCGCCGGGATGGTCAGCGCGCCGCTCTTCGTGGGTTGGAGGCGATAGGTGTAGACGACCTTGGCCGTCGTCTCCCCGTTGACCATGCTAAATTGACTCGATTGGCTGGAGCCGATGACCGCGAAACCGTCCAGCGTGGGGAATTGGGGCTTGTCGGCGTTTCTAAACGCGCCCTGGAGCGTCAGCTTCAGGGTCAGCGTTTGATCGGTGCTGAGCTGTGTTTTGTCCACGGACGCGGTGAAGGTGATGTCGTCCTGCGCCCGCGCGGGCGCGACGGCGGTCAGCCCCACCAGAAGCGCCATCCCCACG
>JBKHCQ010000449.1:0-2854 GCA_046541755.1 Anaerolineales bacterium
AGCAGATGAAGCAGATGAAGCGAATCGTAATATCTGCTCAATTTGCTTCATCTGCTGAGATAAAAGCATATCTGGTAGATAACGAATCAAGGATGAAGTGAGCTACTATGATTAAACGACAACTTAATGTGTGTGTGGTTGGATGTGGCGCGCTGGGTACCGTCCACGCGGAAGCCTGGCAGCGCCTGCCGAACGCCAAGGTAGTGGCCGTAGTCGACATCATCGAGGCGCGGGCCAAAATCCTGGCCGAAAAGTGTGGCCTGGATGAGTGGTATCTGAACCATCGTGACGTTCCCCTCGAGGGCGTGGACGTCGTCTCGGTCTGCGTGCCCACGTGCTCCCATTCGGAGATCAGCGTCTACGCCGCCGAGCACGGCAAGCACGTGATCAGCGAGAAGCCCATCGCGCTGACGTTAGAGGGCGCCGAGGCGATGATCAAAGCGGCGGAGGAGAACGGCGTCAAGCTGGCGCTGGGCTTTATGCGCCGCCATTCGCCCATCCTGCCCGCGATGCGCGCGTGGCTGAGCGCCGGCCAACTGGGCCGCCCCGTCCTCTATCAGGCCACCGATTTCCGCGAAATTCGCCCCAAAATCGAGATGCACGACGCGAACGCCAATGGCGGCCCCGTCATCGATATGGGCGTCCACCTCTTCGATCTGTGGGCCTACATCTTTGATGCGGAGCCGGTTGAGGTCTTCGCGCGCGGCCTGACCTTCGGCGAAGGGCGCGCGGAGCTGGCCTCCGTCAGTGAGATCGCCTGCGAGACCGCGACCATCACCGTGACCTACGCCTCCGGCGACATCGGCGTCTTCAACGTCTGCTGGGGCCTGCCGCCGACGGTCACCCCGCCGTCGGCCCGCGATCAAATCCTGGGCGCTAACGGCTTCGCTGAGGCCTTCTACGCCCGCGATCATCAGGAGATCCGCGCGCTCTACGAGGTCGCCGGCAGTGTCTTTGACGAACAGGACGAGCCGGCTAGCGATGAGCCGCCGCTTGAGGAGCGTTGGCAGATTGTGGCCTCCTCGCGGCAGGATATGTACCGCCGTGAGATCGCCAACTTCGCCCACTGCATCCAGAACGATCTGACCCCGTTGGCCGGCGGTGCCGAGGGCCTCCGCGCCCTGCGCGTGGCGCTCGGCGCGATGGAATCGATCCGCACCGGCAAGATCGTCCGGCTCCAGAGTGAGTAGGCGATCTCAGTATATGCCCCAAAATTCCCCCCCGCGCCCGCGTGCGTATGGCGTGCTCCCCGCGCCGGAAGCGGGCCTACGACTTAAACGCGGCTTCGATCAACTGGCGCGCGTGTTGGCCGTCACCCTCGGCCCGGCGCAGGGCAACGTACTCTCCTATCGACCCGCCTCCCGCGATGACATCGAGATGCTCAGCGATGCCGCGACCATCGCGCGGCGCGTGCTCCAGCTTCCCGACCGAGGCGAGGATGTCGGCGCGATGCTGCTCCGCAATCTCGTGTGGCGCGTCCACACCCGCGTGGGCGATGGCTGCGCCACTACCGCGGTCTTGGCCCAATCTCTACTGGATCAGGCGCATCGAGCCGTCGCGGCCGGCGCAAATCCGATGATACTGCGTCGGGGGATCGATGCGGCGGCGCGCGCCGCGCTCGCCGCGCTGGAGGCGCAGGCGCAGCCGGTGACCACCGAGGACGACCTCATCCGCGTGGCCTACGCCATCACGGGCGATCCCGATCTTAGCCTGGTGTTGGGCGAGATGTTTCACATCCTTGGCCCGGAGGCCCACATCGACATCAAGGATTACTTAGCGCCCTACATCGAGCGCGAGTACTTAGAGGGCGGGCGTTGGCAAGGGCAGTTGGCCTCGCCTTATCTGTACACGGATGACGTCCGTCGCCGCGCGGTGGTAAAATCGTCCCCCGTCGTGCTGATCGCGGGGACGCTGGCGACATTAGACGACCTGCGTCCAATCCTCGCGTGCCTTTCACAGCTCAACAGCCGCAAGCTGGTCGTGATCGCCGAGAAAATCACCGGCGTCGCGCGGCAAGCGCTGGTGGCGAATCACCGCCAGGAAAAGCTCCACGTCGTCGCGGCGGAGCTGAAGCGCGCCGGCGCTAAACTGACCGCCGACTTCGAGGACTTGGCCACGCTGACCGGCGCCGAGATCATCGGCAATATAGCCGGGCCGCCCTTGCAGCATCTTAGGCCCGCCTACTTTGGCGTGGCCCAGCGCGTCGAGGCCACGGCGGATGACCTGATCGTCGTCGGCGACCGCCGCCATCACAGCGCCGTCCGCGCCCGGATCGCGACCCTGCGCGCGCATGTGGATGCGCTGCCGGTCGGCGGGAAAGACGAGGATCAGGCGCGGGAGGACCTGCAATTCCGCCTGGCGCGCTTAGCCGGGCAAATCGGCGTGCTCAAAATCGGGGCGTTCACCAAAACCGAGCGCAACGTCAAGCGCCAACACGCCGAAAAGGCCCTGCGCGCCCTGCCGAGCGCGTTGCGGATGGGCGTCGCGCCCGGCGGCGGCGTGGGCTATCTCAACTGTATCCCTGCTGTAGATAGTGTGGCGGTGGCTTCTGACGAGGCCGCCTGGGGCAAGCGGATTGTGGCCCACGCGCTGGAGGCCCCCTTCCGCCAGATTGTGCGCAACGTCGGCAAGACCGAGCCATCGATGGCGCTCTACGAGGCGCGGCGGCGCGGGCCGGACTTCGGCTACGATGCTATCGCCGATCAGGTGGCGGCGATGCGCGAGGCGGGGATCTTGGACGCGGTCGGCGTGCTGCATACCGCGCTGGCGACCGCCGTCAGCGGCGCGATGATGGCCCTGACGACCGAGGTCACCGTGCTCAAGCGCCGTCCGCGCACGAGCCTGGAGCCATAGT
>JBKHCQ010000450.1:0-2800 GCA_046541755.1 Anaerolineales bacterium
CTAAAAAATCTGTGCGATCCGTGAAAATCCGTGAGCTGTTTTCAAAAAGTGTCCGTAGCTAGAAATCTGACCACATCTTCACAATGTCTCAACTCGCCCACTCGTATTATACCAAATCCCCACAAGAAACTCCCCCAACCGCTTCATTGGGGGAAAAAAGATGCGTTTCACTTTCCGAGAAGAGCATACCGTTTCTGGCGTCTACGTCTCGACTTTACGATTCGGCGTGGGGAAAGATCAAGACCTTCTTGACCTCCTCCGCGCCCGCTGCGATCAGACGCACGCCCTTCTCAAACTCCGCCAGCGGCAGACGATGGGAGACCAACGGCTCGACCTCGACCTGGCGCGAGCGTAACATCGCCACCGCCTGGAAGCTATTGCGAACCGAGGTGAACGACGAGACGACGGTCAGGCCCTTTTGAAAGAGCTGGAACGGCGTCCACGTCATTGGCTCGCCGGCGGGCGGCACGCCGAAGAGCAACACGGCGCCGCCCCGGCGCGCAAACTCGATGGCGCGCGCCATCACCGGGATGACGCCGGTCGCATCGACCACCACGTCGTAGGCGTCGGCGGGCAGAGCGTCGAGTTCGCGATAGCAATGATCGGCGCCGAAGGTCTCCGCGAACGCCGCGCGGGCGGGATTTTTCTCCACGATGGTGATCTCGGCCGCGCCGCGCGCCCGAACAACCTGCATCAGCAACAGGCCAATCGGCCCCGCGCCGAGGATAGCCACGCGATCCGCCAACTGCACCCGCGCTTTCTCCACGCCGTGGAGCACGCAGGAGAGCGGCTCCATAAAGGCGCCCACGGCGAAGGGCAGAGCGCCAATATCGAAGACCGCCGGCTCCGGCGCGACGACGTACTGGGCCATGCCGCCGGGGCGCGTCACGCCGATGGCCTCCCAGTGGCGGCAGAAGTTCTGTCGATTCTGCAAGCATTGATCGCAGTTGCCGCAGGCGATGTTCGGCTCAACCGCGACCCGATCCCCCGCCTTGAAGCGCGTCACCTCCGCGCCGACCTCGGTCACGACGCCCGCGAACTCGTGGCCGGGGATGAGGGGATAGCCGCCCATATACTCGCCCCGCACGATGTGGAGGTCGGTGCCGCAGATGCCGCTGGCCATCACCTGGATCAGCACATCGCCCGGGCCGGGTTCCGGCCAGGGGATGTCGATCAATGCTATGTGATTCGGCTGCTCAATTTGTATCGCTTTCATCTTCATCATCTTCACCCGTCGCTTCTCAAAACCTACACATCACGGCGCGCGGGACATATCGCTGACCCACTGGGGACGGTCGGGCACGTAGACGGTGATCGCGACCAACTCATCCTCATCCGTGTAATCACAGACCACGTGCACATTCACGTCGAAGTCCACCATCGGCCCGACGATGAGCACGCGCTGGCGGTCGGGATAGTGCTCTAGAATCTGGCCGTTGAAGACGGCGTAGAAGACATCTTTCGCGCGGAGGCTCTCTTTGTGCGCCTCATTCAGCGCGTGATCCGAAAGCCGCATTTTGCTGTGATAGGCCAATAAATCATCCACCTCGGCAATATTTTGCTGGTACATTGAAATCCAAATCCCCTTCCAGGGGCTGACGCCCCAATTCCCAGGTGGGTTTGAAAAATTATCGCGAACCCTTGCGAAGGTCAATAAGAGTTTGGGTGAGCAGATTAACCTGTTTGCCGCCCATAGTACGGATTGTTTAAGATCACGCGCGCAACCTTCACGAGGAGGGGAACTAATGTTCAAACAGCCGCTTACTACTTCAAATAGTCTCGTAACTTCCGACAGTACATTGGATTGCGTAATTTGCGGAGCGCCTGGCGCTCGATCTGACGGATGCGCTCGCGCGAGACCCCGAGTCTTTCGCCTAGTTCCTCGAGGGTGTGCGTTCGGTTATCCTGCAAGCCAAAGCGCAGCCGCAAAATCCGCGCCTCGCGGGGTTCCAGTTCATTCAATAATTCCTCCAAATCTTCTTTGAGCATCTGCTGGTCGGCGCGCTCCGAGGGCGGCGGGGTGTTCTCGTCTTCGATGAAGCTGCCCAGCTCGCTCTGCTCATCCTCGTTATTGACGGGCCGATTTAGCGAGAGCGGATGGCGGGAGATGCGCAGCAGGCGCTCAACGCGCTCCTGCGTGAAGCCCATCTGATGCGCAATTTCGCCGGGCGTCGGTTGCCGGCCCAATCTCTGTTCTAGCACCCGCGTCGCCTGATGCACCTTCCGAATCCGGCTGCTGAGGTGATCGGGGATGCGAATGGTGCGCGAATGTTGGGTCAGGCTCCGCGTGATCGATTGGCGAATCCACCAGGTGGCGTAGGTGCTGAATTTGTTGCCCTGCTGATACTCGAATTTATCGACGGCCTTGATCAGGCCCAAGTTGCCGGCCTGGATCAAATCGGAGAAGGGCATGCCTTTGTTGCGATATTTTTTGGCGATGTTGACCACCAAGCGGGTGTTCGCGCGGATGAATTTATCTCGCGCGACATCCCCTTCCGCCGCCAGAAGCCGGAGTTCGGCGAGAGCTGGCCCGCCCTCATTGATCTGGCCCTGAGCCAACTGCTGCTTGGCCTCGCGTCCCCGCTCGATCTTCTTTGCCAGCGCGACCTCTTCCTCGCGCGTCAGCAGCGGCTCGCGCCCCATCCGGTTGAAGTACAAGCTCACCGGGTCCGTGATGTCATCGGCCACAACCGAGCGCAGGTCATCATCCAGCTCGGGCGCCACTTCATTCTCCATCTCGACCTCCGGCGTAACGTCGGTCCCGGCATCGTCTATATCCACTGTATATCCCCTTGCATCT
>JBKHCQ010000451.1:0-2798 GCA_046541755.1 Anaerolineales bacterium
TTGGTGTTATGCAGAGGTCGATGCCGGGGCGGCGCGAGTACTCTTAGCCCGGTCGTTCACGGCCGGGCGACGACTTCATCGCCATCTACGAGTCGAGTTCCTCCGTTGCTCCCATCGCGAAACGCCCTATAATCAAACAAAATGTCGTGCGCTTTCTTGCGTTGGCGTTCATCTCAGGCGCGCGCATGGTTCTTTATCCTGGAGAAAAGAAAGGAATGGTGAATGGAATGTTCTCTCGATTGTTTCGTATGATGTTGTTGCTGGCGTTGTTCGTGATGATGTCTCCCCCAGAGGCCGGGTTGGCCCAGGCCGGCGATCCGCCCGCCTTGGAGGCCGCCGAGTTGGAGACGTTCTTCGATGGGCTGATGGCCGGGCAGTTAGAGGCGGCCCACATCCCCGGCGCAACGTTGGCCGTCGTGGCGGATGGCGAGGTGTTGTTGGCGAAGGGCTATGGCTACGCCGATTGGGAGCAGCGGACGCCGGTGCGCGGCGATCAGACGCTCTTCCGGCTCGGCTCGACCTCCAAGCTCTTCACCTGGACGGCGGTGATGCAATTGGTGGAGGCGGGGCGGCTCGAGCTGGACGCCGATGTCCAAACCTACTTGGATTTCGAGCTGCCGGCGAGGTATCCCGAACCGATCACGCTCTATGATCTGATGGCGCATACGCCCGGTTTTGAGGATCAGGGGACGGGGTTGTTCCTCAGAGATCTGGCGGATTTGCCGCCGCTGGAGGGCTATCTCAAGGAGAATGTGCCCGCGCGCGTCTATCCACCGGGGGAGATCGCGGCCTATTCCAACTATGGATCGGCGGTGGCGGGCTACATCGTGGAGCGCGTCTCTGGCGAGCCGTTCGAGGACTATATCGCGCATCACATCCTCGAGCCGCTGGGGATGACGCGCAGCACTTTCCGCCAGCCCCTGCCGCCTGATCTGGCGCCGGATATGTCGCGGGGCTATGCGTACAGCAACGGGCAGTTCGTCGCCGGCGATTTCGAGGTCGTTGGGGCGCCGCCGGCCGGCGCGCTGAGCGCTACGGCCTCCGATATGGCGCGGTTTATGATCGCCCATTTGCAGGATGGCCGCTACGGGGAGGCCCGCATCTTGGAGGCGGCGACGGCGCAGGAGATGCACCGCCAGCACTACGCCGCCGATCCGCGCGTCAGCGGAATGGCGCACGGTTTTATGGAGTATGAGGTCAACGGGCGGCGGATGATCTATCACGGCGGGGATACGTTCCTCTTCCACAGCGCGCTCTATCTGCTGCTGGAGGAGAACGTGGGCTTGTACGTCTCGTACAACAGCGCCGGATCCCCCGGCAATACCGCGCGTGATGATCTGCTCCACGCCTTTATGGATCGCTACTTCCCGGCGCCGGAGACGCCCGCGCCCTCCCCGCCGGATGATTTTGCGCCGCGGGCCGCGCAGTATGCGGGTGAGTATCAGATGACGCGCGCGAACTTCTCCACGCCGGAGAAGTTGATCATGCTCTTGCAGGCGCTCAGCGTCCGCGCGACGCCAGAGGGCGAGTTGATCGCCTCGATGGGCGGGCAAGCGATGGCCTACGTCGAGGTGGATGAGCATCTTTTCCAAAATGTCTTGCAGCCGGACGATCAGGTTGTGTTTCTCACGGGCGAGAGCGGCGAGGCGACCGGTCTTGTGCGGGAGGGGATGGCGCCGCTGGTCTTCGTCAAGGCGCCTGTTTATCGCACCTCCGGCTTCAATGCGTTGTTGTTGGGAAGTTGCTTGCTGCTCAGTCTCTCGGCCCTGATCGGCTGGCCCGTGACCTTTATCAAGCGGCGGGGTAAGCTCTACGGCGAGACCTGGCTGCCGCGCGTGGCGCGCTTCGTGGGCGCCGGTTTTGCGCTGCTGACGCTCGTCTTCGTGATTGGCTTTTTCGCCATCTTTGCGGATATGGACCCGGCCTACGGCGTGCCCAAGATCTTCTTCGGGCCGACGGCGACCTTCACCGCGTTGTTCCGCCTGCTGCCGGTCGTTGTCATTTTGGGAATTGGGGTGCTCGTCTTTGCGGTGCTGGCGTGGTTGGGCATCGGTCACGGGCGCGAGGGGTACTGGTCGCTGGGCGCGCGCCTGCATTACACGGCGCTGGCGCTCTCCGTGGTGGTGATGTTCTGGCTGTTGAGTTTCTGGCGGATTTGGGGCGGGTTATGATCAGCGATTAAGCGGATGGAGCAGATGTTAGGGCCGGTCGTCGGGGGCTTTTTCCGCTTTGAAGGCTTCTAGCCCGATCTCGCGGATGCGTTCGAGGTTGGCGATGCGGTCGGTGCGGAAGATGAAGCCGGAGAGTTGGGTGAAGAAGTTGTAGAGTTTGCGGCACTCGCGCAGGTCGGCGTAGGTTTCGCACGCCGCGCAGGTGGTGTAGTGATTGCGGATGGCGCAGGCTTTCGTCTTGCAGTTGGGCAGCATCGGCCTCTCGCTGTGGCAGCCCTGGCACCGGCCTTTGGTGTAGAAACCGCAGTCGCTGCATACTAGGCCGCAATAGGCGATGACGACATCGGATGTGTCTTGTGTCTCTTGGTTAGGTTTGGACATCAGGTGCCTCCTATGTGGTTGGGTGGGTTTGATAGGGATTATATGAGGCGCGGGGTGGAGGTCAAGCTGGGATGGGCGTAGGTCGGACTGGCAGTCCGACCTACGCCCGCAGATAAATCGCGGGCTAAAAGCGGAAGTCGGCTGGAAGCCGACTGGGCTAGGCGATGGTCTCCCGTGTTGAGTCGGCGTTTAGCCGACTTCAGCTTTGAGACGGGTAGTTTACTGCCCGGCGCGGCGGCAGTTGGC
>JBKHCQ010000452.1:0-2756 GCA_046541755.1 Anaerolineales bacterium
GGGGATGTCCGAGGTGACGTCGCTCTTCTTCAGGCGTTGGCAGGCCTCGATGCCGTTCATGCGCGGCATCTCCACATCCAAGACGATTAAATCGGGCAGAAAGTGATGCGCCATATCCACGCCGATGCGCCCATCCAAGGCCCATTTCACGTCCACGTCGTATTTTTCCAGCAGACGCAAGAGGGAAAGCGCTTGCACCGGGCTGTCTTCGACAATTAGAATTTTCTTGCGGGCCATCGGCTGTACTCCTCCATCATAGGTCGCTCCCCTTTAGATCAACTGCTCAATCGTCCCCAAGAGATTATCCTGATCAAACGCGCCCTTGGTGATATACGCATCGGCGCCGGCATCCACGCCGCGCGCCTTGTCCTCCGGCGAATCCAGCGAGGTGACTAGGATGACGGGCAACTGGGCGGTGCGGGCGTCGTTCTTGATGCGCTTCGTCAGGCCGATGCCATCTAAACGCGGCATCGAGACATCGGAGACCACCAACTCCGGCAGATCGCCGGTGGCCAGGTGATCCCACGCCTCCTGCCCATCGATGGCCACACGGACGTGATAGCCCGCCGCCTCCAAGATATTGCGCTCCAGCGTGCGGGTCGTGATCGAGTCGTCGACGATGAGGATGTCGCGCTGCTTGCGGGTCTGAGATTGCGCGTGGCCTTTCGCTTGGGCGACGGCTCGCGGCCCCGGTGAAGCTCTACGACTGCCGCGCAAAGCCATCTTGATGGCGTCGGCCACATTCAGGATGAGGACGATCTCCCCATCGCCCATCACCGTAGCGCCGGCGATGCCCTTGACGCGCGCCAGTTGCTTCCCCAAACTCTTGACGACGATCTCCTGCTCGCCATCTAAAGAATCGACGAGAAACGCGATGCGCCGCTCGGCCGAGGCCAGGATCACGGTGGAGCGGCCCTCGGTGGCGGATTGGCCCTTCGCGCTGGGAGAGAGGCCCAACACATCGCCCAGGCGCACCAGCGGGATGGTGCGTTCGTTGTAGTGGATGGCGTCGTGCCCGCCCAAGGCGGTGATCTTCGTCGGCGCTACCGCCTGGATGCGCTCGATGTTGGTCAGGGGGATGGCGAATTGCTGATCGGCGACGGTGACCAGCAGCCCGCGCGAGCTGCTGAGCGTCAACGGCAGGATCATCTCAAAGACGCTGCCCGCGTCGGGCGTGGTCTCGATGTCGATGCGGCCATGGAGCGCCTCCACACTGCGGCGCACAATATCCAGCCCCAGCCCGCGCCCGGAGATGTCGGTGACGATGGGACTGGTAGAGATACCAACCTGGAAGATGGCCTCCTTTAGCTCCGCCTCATTCATCACCCGCGCCATGTCGGGATCGCGCTCGGCGACGGTTTCGCGGATCGCCTCCAAATCCAGCCCGCGCCCATCATCGCGCACGGAGATGACGATGTCCTTGCCCTGCTGTTCCGCTTTCATATAAATGTGGCCCGCGCGCGGCTTGTCGGCCAACATGCGCACCTCCGGCGGCTCGATGCCGTGATCGACGGCATTGCGCAGCAGGTGAATCAGCGGGTCTTTGATCTGCTCCAGCACCCGCTTATCCAGCTCCGTATCCTCCCCCGCGATATGGAGAATCGCCTCTTTGCTGGCGTCCTTCGCCAGATCGCGCACCATGCGGCGGAAGGGGCCGGTGATGGTGCGCAGCGGCAACATCCGCACCCGCTTGATCTCCTCTTCCAGCTCATCGATCACGAGTGACATGTGCATCGTGTCGTTGGCATATTGACGGGAGAGGTTGCTGACGCGGGTGTTCATCTCGCGGAGTTGATCCTGACTCGCGCCGATATAATCGACCAGGAGGGTCATATCCTTGCCCAGTTGAGCTAACTGCCCCTCCCCGTTGTGGCGCACCAAGCGGCTGTACGCGCTGCGCACCGCCAGCCAATCCTTCTGCCACAACGCCATGCCCTCCTCGATCTCGCGCAATTGCACCAGTCGCTGCTCGGCGCGGATCTTGGTGACCAACAGCTCGCTCAACTGGGCCATCAGCGCGTCTAATTTGTCGACTTTCACGCGGATGGTCTCATCGCTGCCGAGGGTGTCCGGTTGATGCAATAGGTCAGAAGACGGCGCTTTTACGTCGCCATCGGCGGCGGTCTTGATCTCTTGCGGCTCGCCCTGCGACGAGGCGGTATAATCAGCGACGACGCTCGCTTTCTTGGCGGGCTGGCCCGCCGCCGGCGATGGCGCATCCTCCGCCGGATGGAACTCGGAGAGCGCGGCCAAGGCCTGCAACGCGGCGGCCGGCGGCGTGACTTTGCCCGCCTCGTAGGCCGCCTGGACGTTCTGGATCGCGTCGAAGGCCTCGTAACAGACGGTATACATCTCCGGCGTCGGCTCGATCTCGCCCCGGCGCAGCGCGTCCAGGATATTCTCCAGCGCGTGGGCCAACTGCTCGATCATCGTCACGCCCAAGGCGCGGGCCGCGCCCTTGAGGCTATGGGCCGCGCGGAAAACCTCTTCCAACGTCGCTTGGCGCGCATCCCCGGCCACGGTTTCTTGCTCCAGGGCCAACAGACCATCCGTCATCGTCTGAATGTGCTCTTGCAGTTCGACCCGGAAGCTATTGAGTAGTTTTTCGCGAACGTTTGCGCTGATGGACATAATCATGCTCCTCGAAAGAATTTGGAATTGGGAATTAAGAATTTGGAATTTAGAATTGGGAATTTGGAATTGAGAATTTGGAATGGTGGGTCTGGGAAATTCGCCATTCGCCATTCATCATTCGC
>JBKHCQ010000453.1:0-2749 GCA_046541755.1 Anaerolineales bacterium
CTGACTAATTTTGGAGGTGCAGGATGGCTTTGGATATGACCCTGCGAGAGCAGATTTTGATGCGTCTAGTCGATGTCATCGATCCAGAGACGGGGGTGGATGTGTTGCGCATGCGCTTGGTGGAGGATCTCTCCGCCGATGAGGAGAGCGGCGTGGTCACTTATTGCTTCCGTCCCTCCTCGCCGCTGTGTCCTCTGGCTCACAGCCTGGCGGTAGATATCAAGCATGCTATCGCCAAGGTGCCGGGCGTGACAGAACAGAAAATCACCGTCGCGGGCTACGTCAAGGCCGAGGAGTTGACCGAGATCATCAACCGTGAGGATGTGTAGCGTTTCACTCTCGATCAGAAGCGCCCATCTTGAGGATAGAACTTGGAGGGAAAGTTATAAATGGCGATTTACGAATATAGTTGTCAGACGTGTGCAGCACAATTTCAGGCGCGCCGGGCGATGAAGGATGCGGATGCGCCCATTACTTGCCCGGAGTGCGGCGGCGCGGAGACGCTGCGCAAGCTCTCGTCGTTCTTCAGTCCGAGCGGCGGCACGCGCGCCTCGTTATCGAACGCAAGCGGCGGCAGCTCCGGCGGCGGCAGTAGCTGCGCCTCGTGTAGCGCCAGTTCCTGCTCAACGTGCGGCATCTGACGCGCGCCAGAAAGCCAAAAAGCCCCGCCGGTTATTGAGCCGGTCGGGGCTTTTGTATTCGCTCGGAGCGGATCGCTAGATCCGCGAAATTCGTGATACTGGAGGAGATCTACCGATCCCCTTGGCGCTAGATGCTAGGCGCGCGCATCGAGAAAGTTCTGGAGGATCACCGCCGCAGCGACGGCGTCGATCCAATCCCGCGAGGGGCGTTTACCCTGGGCGTGCATGATGTCCACCGCTTCCTCCGTGGTGAGGCGCTCATCCCAAAGGTGCAAGGGCACATCGATGGCCTCGGCCAATTCGGCGCTGTAATCGCGCACCCATGCCGCCTGCTGGCCCTCCGTCCCATCCATGCTGATCGGCAGGCCAACGACCAACTCATCCACCCGATGCTCCGCTACCAACGCCGCGTACGCCTCGAAATCGGCCACGCGCGAGGCGCGGTCGATCACGGCCAACGGACGGGCGATCATCCCCAGCGCGTCGCTAATCGCCACGCCAATCCGCTTATCCCCTAAATCTAACGCCAAATAGCGCATCAGATCACCCGCTTAGGGCGTCCTCATATCGCCCGGCACGATCTCCACTGTGTAGCGCAGATCGAGGAAGGGCATATAGGGAAACCACTCCGGCGAGACGGTGATCTCCGGCGGCCGGGCCAGCGGCAATTCTTCGGCTAACATCTTCTCAGCCTCCGCTGCCTTCCGGCCTTTGACCAGGCGGATGATCTCATCCGGCGTGATGTGCGAGGTGGCGTAGCCATAGGCCGCGACGTAAAAGGTGAATTGACCCGGCCCGACCTCCTCCTCGGCGGCCTCGCCATACTCGAAGCGCGCGTCGGTCAGACGATAGCCCTCCGGCAGATTCGCCGCCAGGTGATGATAGGCCAGCGCATGCACATCCCGCAGCTTTACCTTCTGGGCCGTGACGAGCAATCGTAGGCTCAAGCCCAGCGTGGGCGTCTCCTCGCCGACGAGGTGGGTGTAGGCCTGCTTGGGAACGGCCTGCACCACCAGGGATTGATGCGGGAGATATTCGCCCGGCTCCAGATAGTTACCCGCCCGCAGGCCGTCGTAGGCCTTGGCCATCACCTGATCGGCGGCCAGATCCCACGCCCGCGCCTGATCCGCCTCTGAGACGACGGCGACCGTCGCGCTCTCCGCGCCGCTCACCGGGTAGGGATTGGTCACCCGCACCGCGAAGCCGGCCACGCCCTCGACCAAGTTGATCTGGTAAGCATCGACATTGCCGCGCGGCCCCTCTTCCAGCGCCTCGATGGGCGCCTCAATCTGCCCAAAGGAGGGGATGACGACCTCTTGGGTGGTGACAAAGCGCACGGGATAGGAGCCGGATGAGGTGCGGAGCACGGTACCTTCCGCCACGCGGTACTCCTGACCCAGCAGGTTGGTGAAGAGCACGCGCCCGGTGGCGCGCCCGGAGTAGGCAAAGCCTTGCCCGGAGGTACTCACCTCGACGTAGGCCTTGAACTCGTCGCCAATGCGCGCGGAGGGGATGATGCCGCGCTGGAGATTGGGGACATCCAAGTCGGGGCTGACGGCGACGGGCACGACCTTCTCGTAGCGCTGCCCTTCGGGCGTTAGGATGATGCGGGCGGATGGTCCGACCAACAGCCCGGTCGCGGCGACGATTAAGAGCACGACGATGAGCACGATGCTCTCCAACATCAGCAGCCAGGCCGGCTGGGGGCGCGGGAGCCGCAACTTAGGTCGGCGTGGCGGTTCGGCCCACCAGGGATTGCGCGGCGGGCCGGCGGGCTTGAGCGGGCGCATCGCGGGCCAGCGCTCGTGCTGCTCCCAATAGACCTCGGCGGCCTCCGCGCTGCCGAAGACGGGGAAGCCCACCTCGCGGGCGATGGGGCGGCGCGCCGGATCCTCGATGACCCAGGCGGCTTCCAACTCGCGACGCTGTATCTCACGGAGCACCACCTCGTAATCAAGGCGCTGCCTCCAGCCCCGCTCGACCTCCCATGGCAGATGCAGCAGCACGTGACGCACATCCGCGTGTCGCAACGCCTCGCGGATTGTGTATCGGTCATCGGTCGCTGTGATATGTAAGGTGTCCACCCGTTGGTTCGCCTCCGCTCAAAA
>JBKHCQ010000454.1:0-2720 GCA_046541755.1 Anaerolineales bacterium
CTATGAGAGCCTTGGTCACCGGCGGCGGCGGATTCTTGGGCCGCTATATCGTCGAGCAGTTGGTGGCGCGCGGGGACGAGGTGGTGTCGTTTTCGCGCGGGGCCTATCCCGAGCTAGATCGACTGGGCGCGCGCACCGCGCGCGGCGATCTGCGCGACCGCGACGCGCTCATCCGCGCCGCCGAGGGGGTGGACGCGGTCTTCCACGTGGCGGCGAAGGCCGGGCTGTGGGGGCCGTGGGACGAGTTCTACGCGGTCAACGTTACCGGTACGGAGCACGTCGTCGCCGCCTGCCGCGCCAACGGCGTCCCCAAGCTGATCTACACCAGTTCGCCCAGCGTCATCTTCGATAACACCTCGCAGGTGGGCGTCGATGAGTCGTATCCGTACCCGGCGGACGCGGACTATGAAAGCCCCTATCCCCACACCAAGGCGTTGGCTGAGCGGGCCGTCATCGCGGCGAACGGCCCCGATCTGGCGACGGTCTCTCTGCGCCCGCACCTGATCTTCGGGCCGCGCGACACCCATCTGCTGCCGGGGCTGCTAGATGCGGCGCGATCCGGGCGTCTGCCGCAGGTGGGCGATGGCGCCAACGTCGTCGATTTGACCTACGTGACCGACGCGGCGCGCGCGCATCTGTTGGCCGCCGATGCGCTCACGCCGGACTCGCCCGTGGCCGGGGCGATCTACTTCATCAGCCAGGATGATCCGGTCGTGCTCTGGCCGTGGATTCGCCAATTGCTGCGTCAACTCGATCTGCCGGGGCCGCGCGCGCGGCTCTCGCTGCCCGTGGCGCGCGCGTTGGGCGCCGTGCTGGAGGCGATCTATCGCGTGCTGCCGCTCCAGGGCGAGCCGCCGATGACGCGCTTCTTAGCCAGCGAGCTGGCCCAGAGCCACACCTATGATATTTCCCGCGCCAAACGCGAGTTGGGCTACCATCCCCAAACCTCAATGGCCCAGGCCCTCGAGCAGACCGTAGCCTATTTTGGGTGATTCTGCGCCGAGGATTGATCTCTAGTCGGATCGGCGCGGGATTACATTTTGCCTGTTCCGTTGTTGTGGCCGGCGTCCCCTCTTGGGGAGGATAAAAAACGCCGGCCCGAACCCTTCAAGTCCTGTCCCTCCCTTCTCATCCCCCAATTTTTCATTACAATAAGAGTGTAGACGCATTACGGCAAAAGTGACACGCTATTCAAAAAAGCTCCCAGTCCCCGTCCCCGGGGACGGCCAAAAGCGTCGTTCTCGCTTTATAGACGCCCCCGAGACGGGGGCTTTGAGCTAATAGATGCGACTTTTTCCACAATGCGTGTATACTCTTCCACATTTGCCTACCAGCAACCAGCAACCAGCAACCAGCATCTAGCAACCAGTCAATAAGGAAAGGAGATGGCTATGAGAGGCATGATTGTCAAAAACACGACGGATTTGAACCTGCGCGAAGGGCCGAGCATTAATCACCCCATTCTGGATCGGTTGCCCACCGGCACGCGCATCGATGTGTTGGATGAGGAGGGCGTGTGGCTGCACGTCGTCGCGCGCGAGCGCGAGGGCTACATTCATCGCCACTACGTCGAGTTTCCGCGCGCGGCCAAGACCGTGGTCGATGTCGGATTGAAGCAGGCGCCCGGTGAGACCTCGTCCATCGTCATCGATCTATATGGGGACACACAGGTGTTGCTCTTCGAGGAGGAGGGCGGTTGGTACGAGACCATCGCGCTGGGGCTGGAGGGCTATCTGCCGATGGACGCGCTGACCTTTCCTAAAGTCAGCCGGACGACCGGCCACGTCAACCTGCGCACCGGCCCCAGCACCGACCATCACATTCTGCGGATGTTGCCGCCCAACACTCAGGTGCATGTCTGGGACCGCGCGGGGGAGGATGACACGTGGTATTACGTGGCCGACACCACGATGTCCGGCTATCTGCACAGCGATTTTGTGGCGGAGGGCGCGCCTATCGTGGAGGAGGGGGGCGCTGTGGCCCACGTCGACAATTCGGCGCTGCGTCAGGCGGAGTTGGAGCCGCCCGCCGATCAGAAGATTCACTTGCCGCCCAACGCCGGCGGCGCGGAGCGCCAGGTCGCCGACATTTGGAATCGATTGGGCGGATTGTTTCAGCAATTGTCAGCGCAGCTCAACATCGATCCGGCGGTGGCCGTCGCCGTCTGGTCGGTGGAATCGGGCGGGCGCGCCTTCGGCCCCGACGGGCGGATGATCATCCGCTTCGAGAATCACATCTTTCACAGCCGCTGGGGCAAGCACCACGAGCACATCTTCCAGCAGCACTTCACCTTCAACGCCGACAAGCGCTGGACGGACCATCTTTGGCGTCCGGCGGCGGATCAGCCCTGGCGCACTTTCCACGGCGATCAGCGCGCCGAGTGGGAGGTGCTGGAGTTTGCCGCCCGCCTCGACGACACGGCGGCGAAATCCTCCATCAGTATGGGCGGCCCGCAGATTATGGGCTTCAACTACGCCGGCATCGGCTACGCTTCGGTGCAGGAGATGTTCGACGCCTTCGCCGGCAGCGAGCGCGGCCAGATCATTGGCTTTTTCGATTTCGTGCGCGGTCAGGGCAGCAGCTCGCTGCGCGTCGCGGCCCTCCAGGCCAAGGACTTCGTCGCCTTTGCGCGTTACTACAACGGCCCCGGCCAGGCCGCGCACTACGGCAGCCTGATCCAGGCCTGCCACGACACCTTCCATCGGCTGAAGGGGTAGAAG
>JBKHCQ010000455.1:0-2709 GCA_046541755.1 Anaerolineales bacterium
CAACCGAATTGACGGAGCAATTCAAAACCAGAGTCATTACGTATGAGGAGGAGCGCAAAATGGCCTACATGACGCAGACATATCAGTTAGTTAAAGAGGAAGGTCTTCAAGCAGGCATTCAGCAAGGCATTCAGCAAGGCATTCAGCAGAAAGCGCGCGAGGATGTGGTGGATGTGCTCAATATTCGTTTTGGTATACCCGGCCCTGCTATCATTGAGCGCATCAACACCATTGATGACACCAAGATGCTAAAGGCGCTACACACGCAAGCTGTGGTAGCCGAATCGCTTGATGAGTTCCGGCAGTTTATGGATAAGTTGCTGAGCCAGGCGGCGCAGTCGGAGGATCAGACCCCATCCTCGGATGCGTAACGGGAAGAACTGAATGCTGCTGACAATATTGATGACAGATTCATAGCCGATTGGACAACCAGACAACGATGCCAAATCCTGACCGAGATTATCTCACCCTATCCCTGGAACAATATTGGTTCGCGCCGCCGGTGGCGCTCTGGCGCGCCATCGAGTTGCGGACAGCGGCGACCGAGGACTTTCCCCGGCCCATTTTGGACCTGGGCTGCGGCGATGGCCTTATCGCTGAGGCGTTGTTCGCGAGGGAGCCACCCTTTCCCATAACAGCGGGCTTTGATCCGTGGTGGGCGCAGGTGCGCCGCGCCCCCACGAGCGACGTCTATCGCTCTGTTCAGCAGGCCCGGGGCGACGCGATGCCCTATCCCGACGAGAGCTTTGCGACGGTCTTCAGCAACTCCGTCTTGGAACACATCCAGCACCTGATGCCGGTCTTGGAAGAGGCCGCGCGCGTGCTCCGACCAGGGGGACGGTTGATCGTCACCGTGCCCAGCGACGCCTTCCGGCGTCTGCTGGCCGGCTATCGCGACCGCGTCGAAGTGGGCGATTTCAACGGCGCCCAGGCCTACGCCGATCAAATCGACCGCCGATTGGAGCATTATCGCTATCCCACGCCGAAGCGCTGGGCGGAGATGTTGGATCGCGTGGGGATGCGTCTGCATCACACACGCTACTACATCCCCACCGATGTGGCGATGTTGTGGGATCGCGCCAACGCGCGCTACGGCATCTATGCCGGGCGTTGGCATGCGTATCGTCTGTTGGCGTCGCCGCGATTCCGGAGACTGGGCTATCAGGGCTGGCTCCGGCGGTGGATAGTGCGGCGGCTTAGCCGACGTTGGCGCGCCGCTTATGAGAAGGATGTGCCGACGGGCGGCGTCGGTGGCGGGTTATTGGTCGTAGGGGAAAAGGAATAGTGGCTCGTTATGCAAAATGAAGCAGTAACGGATCGGGCATGGGAATGGACTGAGATCGTCGCGGCGCACCCGCGAGGCAGTATTTTGCAGACGCGCGGGTGGGGCGAACTGAAATCGGAGTTCGGTTGGGCGTGGGAGTTGGCCCGAGTGGGAGATAGCGGCGCGCTGATCCTCTATCGTCCCCTCCCGCTGTCGCTGGGCGTCATTGCCTACGTGCCGCGCGGGCCGGTGGTGGATTGGAGTGATCCGCAGGCCACGGGTGCGCTCTGGCAGGAGATGAAGGCCACGGCGCGGCGACGGCGCGCGTGGGCGCTGTGGGTCGAGCCGCCGCTGTTGGACGCGCCCGCCACCCGGTCGCAGCTCCAGAGCTTGGGTATGCGTCCTACCTCGCGCACGATCCAGCCGCCAAGCACCATCGAGATCGATCTCACCCCCTCGGAGGACGATATTCTGATGCGGATGAAATCCAAGACCCGGTACAATATCCGATTGGCGGAGCGCAAGGGCGTGCAGGTTCGCGAGGGGGATCTGCAAGATGTCTCGACTTTTCATCGGCTCATCGAGGCCACCAGCGAGCGCAATGAGTTCGGCGTGCACAGCGCGAGGTATTATCAGCGCGTGATGGAGATTCTCCAGCCTAAGGGGCACGCGAGCCTGTGGCTGGCCGAGGTCGAGGGCGAGGTCGTCGCGGGCATCATCGTCGCCGCGCTGGGCAACCGCGCCTGGTATCTCTACGGCGCTTCTTCCAATCGGCGCCGCAAGAAGATGCCGACCTACGCCCTCCAGTGGACCGCGATCCGCTGGGCCAAAGCGCGGGGCTGTACGACCTACGATCTGTGGGGCATTCCCGACGCCGATGAGGAGACCTTGGAGGCGGAGTTCACCCGGCGCAGCGATGGTCTGTGGGGCGTCTATCGCTTCAAGCGCGGGTTCGGCGGTAAGGTGACGCGCTTTGTGGGCTTGTGGGAAACATCCTTGCATCCCCTTTATCCCCTGGCGGCGCACCTCTATACTCTGCGTGAAGGGCGCGGAGGTATTGAATAATTTTTTATTAGTGAAGATTATGGAGCAAAGGAGATATTAGATATGAAGTACACCCTGGAAGAGTTCAAACATTGTGATTTATTGGCCGTCAGCGGTCGCATCGATAGTGACACCGCGCCGAAACTGGCCGAGGCGATAGACGACCTTATGGATCGTGGGCGTTACAACATCGTCCTTGACCTAAACGACGTGGCCTTCCTTTCTAGCGCCGGGCTGCGCGTATTGATCGACACCCAAAAGCAGTGCCAGCGGATGAATCGCGGCGAGTTGGTGCTCTCGCGAGTGCCGGGTCATATTTACGAGGCAATGGATCTGGTCGGATTTATTCCGCTGTTCAAGATCTTCGACGACAAGGTTCACGCTGTCGGGTATTTCTAAGG
>JBKHCQ010000456.1:0-2707 GCA_046541755.1 Anaerolineales bacterium
CCCTGGGCGCTGGTTGTGGGCTTTCTAGGTTGATGGATTGGGTTAGTCCTCAACCTCCATCTTAATGGCGCCGATCCCGGCTTGGATGGTGATCTCGATGACCTCGTCGGCATCCTCGTAGGCCGCGTTGACGTAATCGCCGCCGCGTTTCTCTAAGCCTGACGTCTCGATGTCGCCGATGCCTTGTGTGACGTCGATGCGCACGCCGATGTCCTTTGGCAGGCGTAGGTTGGTCTTGCCAATGCCGCCCTGAATGTGGACATCCACGTTGCGCTCCCAATTCCCCGTCAGGTCTAAGTTGAGATCGCCCGCGCCGAGATCGAATTCCAGACGCTCCAGGCTGGTGTTGCCGCTGAAGTCCACGTTGGCGTTCCCGGCGCCCAGTTTCATATCCAGGCGCGGGATGTCGAGTGCGCTGAGATTAAGCTCGCTATCGCCGGCGCCGCATTGGATGCGCAACATCAGCGGCGCGTCATCGCGGAAGCGCAGATCCCACTCGTAGCGCAGATTGCCCCCCACGGTGAATTCATCCGTGTTTGGCTGTTGAATGGTCAAACGCCCGCGATTATCGTTGACCTTGTAGGAGACCCGCGGCTCCCACGCGGCGACGTTGTAGGTGAACTCCGCGTCCATCAGGGCCTCGCTACCTGCCTCACTCGGCGCGATGCGCAACTCGCCCGCTCCCATCTTGACGTTGACAAGCACCTCCTCCGCGTCGTCCAGCTCGACGGTCTCGGTTTTGGTCTGCACCTCGCCCGTCTCCACGGTATTGAAATTCAAATTGGTGGCAATCGAGCATCCCAGCGTAATCAGCAGCGTTATTGCGATTAGACCCATCTTAACGAACAGATTCTGCTTTTTATACATTTTGCTCCTCCTGTAGCAGCCCTCACTTGTGGATTGGTTTCATGTATACTACGGGATGGTTAGGAGAAGGTTGCAAGGTTCCCCCTGCTTTTGGGGATGCGGTGATTACGCTGGCCTTTAGAAGAGTGGCAGCACCAGGCAGCTCGGCCCGCCGGCGCCCTTGACGAATTCCGAGAGATCCAGGGGCTGGACGGTGAAGCTTGCGGCTCGCAGCGCTGTGATGGCGTGGGGGTTGCTCTGCGCGGCGATGGTGTAGCCCGCGCCCAGGCCGATGACGTTCCCGCTGATGAAATCGCTCTGGGGGATGGCGATGACCTCGAAGCTGGCGAAGAACTCCGGCGGGAAGACGCCCTCGCAGGCGAGGATGTGGCGCGGGCCGACGGCGCTCATCATCCCGCCGATGTGGAGGGAGGGCGAGGGTACGTCGGCGACGCGCACCTCGTAGCCCAACGGCGCGAGCCGGGCCGTGATCTGGCGGACGCCCGCCGCGTTGGTGCGACTGGAACGCCCGACGAAGGCCACGTCACCCGCCAGGATGACATCGCCGCCCTCGACGGTGGCCGGCGCTGTGATGCGCCCGATCTCCGGCGCGCCCGCCCCCGCCAGCGCCTCGGCCATCCACGCCGGCTCCCCGCGCCGCGAGGGCAATCCCATGCGCAGGCGGATGAAGCCGTCCGGCGCGCCTAACGCCGTATCCTGCACGAAGACGCTGTTGGGATGGCCCGCCAGCGCGGGGATGGTGATGACCTCGATACCGGCGGCGACGAGGGCCGCGCATAGCGCGCGATGTTGGGCGTGGGCGCGCTCGCGATCCGCCGGCGCGGTGAGGTTGTGCGCCGCCAGATCCGCCGCCTCGAAGTAGGCCGCGCCCGGCGCGGAGACGACCATCCGCCGGGGGAGCTTGTCTTGTATCGCACTCACCTCTCGAATGCGTAGGTCGCGCCGACGCCGACGAGGTCGCACGCTTCGTCATAGGCGGCGGCGAACTGCTGGCGCGCGGCGTCGCCGGTGCAGTGCAGCGGGGCGACGCGCTGCACGTCCAGCGCCTGCAACTCCTCGATGATGCGCGCAATTTCCCGCTCCGACGCGCTCCCCAGGTGGAAGCCGCCCATCACCAGCAGAATCTCGCCGCCCGTCGCCTGCTTGGCGGCGCGCACCATCTCCACGATGCCGGGATGGGCGCAGCCGGTGATTACGACCCAGCCCTCGGCGGTCTCGACGACTATCGCCTGCTCGGGGATCGGCCCGCTGACCTGGCCCGTCGTCCAGATGCCCGGCGCGATCTCTGCGGGCGCATCGACCTCGACCAATTCGGCGGCGGCGCGGATCTGGTTTTTGGTGGACGCGGGGAAGCTGGCGGGGACGTAGACCTCCGGCCGGATGCCCTGCTGGAGCAGGTGGCTCAGCCCGCCGGTGTGATCGCCGTGGTTGTGCGAAAGGATGACGGTCGCGATGGCGTGGGGGTCTTTGTTCAGGGCGTTCATATTGTTGAGCAGGAGTTCGCCCTGGCCGCCGGTATCGAAGAGGAGAGGCGCTTCTTCACCAGAACTGTCCGCGCGCTCGATCAGGCAACTGAAGCCCCAAGCGGTCGTCAAATTGGTGTCATAGGCATTGTTATCGTACAGCACGGTGAGCGTTATCATCTCGGTTACCTCCTTTTGTGATACGACGGGCGTCGGCGTTGCGGTCATCGTCGGCTCAGGCGTCCGGGTTGGCTGGGGAGTGGGTGTGGGTGTGGCCGTCGGGGAAGGGGCGGGCGTGGATGTAGGTGGGAGCGGCGTGGGGGAGGGGGGCGGATTGGGCGTTGTCGCGGCGCACGCGGGCAGGAGGACACTTAGGA
>JBKHCQ010000457.1:0-2702 GCA_046541755.1 Anaerolineales bacterium
ATCTGCTAAATCTGCTGATTGTTCTTGGGTACAAAGAGGGAGGAGAGACTATATCATGAGAGCCGTCCAACAAATTATCGAGAACTTGAGTCAAGAGGAAGGCTTCAGCTCCGTCGTCCTGACCGACGCGACCGGGCTGACCCTGGCCACCTCGGCGGATCGCGCGATGGCCGATGAGTTGGCCGCCGTCGTGGCCGAGATGTTGCGCGCGTCGGAGTCCGCGAATCGGCGCCTGAACTTGGGCACGATGGGCGAGATCATGCTGCTGGCGGATGACGCTCAGCAGGGCCTGCTCTGCCGCCGCTTCAACGATGGCGCGCGTGATTACGTCCTCGCCGTCGTGATCCAGCCGGACAATGCTTACTGGCAGGCCACCGCCGCCGCGATCCAGCAGATCAAGGACGCGATGAATGAAAAACGCGCGTGAATGGTCACATTCATCATTCGCAATTCTTCATTCTTTATTTTTCTCTTTATTTTTCTAAGGAGGTGTGAATGGCATTACAGGGCAACTTGAGTGATATGCAGATCTCGGATTTGATTCAACTGACGTGTCAATCGGGCGCTACATCCCAGTTGGTGGCGGAACGTGGGGATGAAACCATCACCCTCTACTTCGATGATGGCGAGGTCGTGCACGCCGCCTCCGACGCTGATACCGGCGAGGAGGCCGTCTACGATTTATTGACGTGGGAGACGGGCGCGTTCAAGGTGAATCAGGATGTACCGCCGCCGACCAAAACCATCGATGTCCCCTGGTCGGCTTTGATTATGGAAGGGATGCGCCGCTGGGATGAGCAGCGAGAAGTCCAAAATAAGCAACGAAAGGAGCAGAAAGAGATGGCAGAAGAAACTCGTCGTGAGAGGTTAGCGAAAACGCTTCGTAACTTAATCGATACATCGGGTGATATTAGCGGGGTGGCCGTTGTCAGCCGGGATGGGCTGATTATGGCGGCGGATTTGCCCGCCAACATCGAGCAGGCGCGCGTGGGCGCGGTCTCCGCCGCGATCCTCAGTCTCTCCGGGCGCTCGGTCGGTCAACTCAAGCGCGGCGACTTGCAACAGACTATGGTGCAGGGTGGGGAGGGCAACATTGTCATCACCTACGCCGGGAAAAACGCTGTGCTCGTCGGCTTAACCGGCTCGAATGTCAACTTGGGGATGGTGTTCTTGGAAGTTCGTGAGGCCGCCGATACGGTTGCCGAGATTTTAGGCTAAGGAGAAAGCGATGACGGATCACCAATTTATCGATGAGGTCAAAGCCGTTGGGCAACTGACCGATAAGGATCGGACACTGTTAGAGGAGATGCAGCCCGCGCTGGAGCGGCAGGCGCAGAATGTCGTGGATGCATTCTACGCGCATTTAGAGACATTCGAGAAATTGCACAAAATCCTCCATGCGAAGCCGGGGCGCGTCGAACGCCTCAAGGGCCATCTCAAAAAGTGGCTCGTCGGTTTAGGCGGCGGTAGTTATGGCGGGGATTACTTCGATGAGCGCTATCGGATCGGCAAGACCCACGTCGAGGTGGGCCTGGAGCCGCGCTACGTCATCGCGGCGATGGCCTTCTGTCGCGGCAAGGCCGCCGAGATAGTTGTCGAGGCCGAATACGCCGCCGATTCCCAAAAAGAAGCGCGCATCGTCGCCCTAAATCGGATGATGGATGTGGATTTGAATATTATGTTACAATCTTATGATGATCACCGCGTCAAGCAATTCTTAGAGGTGACCGGCTTCAGTGAGGAGTTGTTCGAGACCTTGATGGCGGGCGAGTGATGGTTATTTGACGTGTGAAACACGTTGAGAGGAGGGCGGATGGCTACGCAAACGTTATTTGAGAGCGCGGATCACAAAAATATCCTGTTGGAAGATTTCACCTCCGGGCGGATGGTGCAATCGAATCAGCATCTCATTGTGCATCAGGGCAAGGGCTTGCTGTTTGATCCCGGCGGGCACAAGGTCTATTCAGCGGCTTTAGATGAGGTCTCGACGATTATCTCGCCGGGGAATTTGGAGTACATCTTCTTTTCCCATCAGGACCCGGATATCGTCGCCTCGGCGAACGCCTGGCTGATGGTCACCGATGCCCGCGCCTTCCTGCCGCAGTTGTGGGTGCGCTTTATCATGCACTTCGGCGTGGATGATATGGAAATGGATCGCATCACGCCGCTGTCTGATAAGGCCAGCACCATTGATCTGGCAGGGTGTACCTTGCACGTCCTGCCCGCGCACTTTATGCATTCTTCCGGCAACTTCCAGGTCTACGACCCGACCTCGAAGATCCTCTATTCGGGCGATTTAGGGGCCTCGTTGGGGCAAACCTACGTCACCGTCGAGAACTTCGAGGATCATATCCAGTATATGGAAGGCTTCCACCGGCGCTACATGCCCACCAATCGCGTGCTCAAGCTGTGGGCCAAGATGGTCGCGCCGTTGGATATCGAGATCATCGCGCCGCAGCACGGCGCGATGATCGTGGGCAAAGAGAATGTGCGGAAGTTCATCGCGTGGGTCGCGCAGCTTTCGTGTGGGTTGGATCTGATGGAAGAAGTATATCAGACCCCGGACGTGTAAATCAAGTTAAAATTGGGAGTATCGGTTTAGTTTTGTGAGCGGATTTTCACAGTATTTCAAAAAAGCTCTTAGTCCCCGTCTCGGGGACGTTTCAAAAGCATCTTTGAACTGCCAAGACGCCCTCGGGGAC
>JBKHCQ010000458.1:0-2695 GCA_046541755.1 Anaerolineales bacterium
CGTCTAAACCTTCCGGGAAGCTGTGCATAACTCGACATCACAGAGCAACTGGCTTGATCGGGCAATTTTAGCTTGAGAAAAACCTGCTTATAGCTTCCCGGAAGGTGAAAACTATTTTGCCCAAACAATATACCCCGGCATAAAGGGCGTGACCAGGTCGGTGTGCTGGGGGAGGACGCGGACGGTGTAGCCGTAGCGCCCGCTCCGGAGGCAGGGCACGGCGCTCACGGCGAATTGGCTCCCCTGGCTCGCGCTTTGCTCCACGAATTGCATCGGCGTCGCGTCGCCGTCCTCGATCTCGCCCTCGGCATCGACCTGCCCCATGTACAGCTCCACGCAGACGTCCTCTGGATCGAGCGGCCCCAAATTGATCCAGGCGCGCGCGGTGATCTCGTCGCCGACCTGTGGCTCGTCGGGGAGATCGACCTCGATCTCGTTCACCCGCACCTCCGACCAGCCCGCGCGGATCTTCTCTTTCCATGCGGCCAGCGCCTTGGCCCCGGCCATCTCATCCGCTGTGAGCTTATCGTAGCGCGTCGCCGCCGGCATGTAGAAGCGCTCGGTATATTCGGCGACCATCCGGTTGGTATTGAAGAAGTGGCAAAGGTGTTCCATGCTATTCTTCATATACTCAATCCACTTGCGCGGCAGGCCATCGCGCCCGCGATCGTAGAAGGTGGGCGCGACATCGCGCTCCAGCAGATCATACATTGCCTGGGCCTCCACGTAATCCTGATACTCACGATCGTCGTAGACCTCGCCGCGCCCAATCGTCCAGCCGACGCCGGGCCGATAGGCCTCATCCCACCAACCGTCCAGGACGCTGAGGTTGAGAACGCCATTGGCGGCGGCCTTCATCCCGCTGGTGCCGCTGGCCTCGCGGGGGCGACGCGGGGTATTCAACCACACATCGACGCCCTGAAGCATATAGCGAGCGACCGTCATATCGTAGTCCTCCAAAAAGATCAGGGAATAGCGGAAATCCTCCGTGCGCGCCAGGTGAACAATCTGCTGGATCAATTGTTTGCCGGGGTTATCTTTTGGATGGGCCATGCCGGCGTAGATGATCTGCACCGGGCCTTCGGATTCATTGATGATGCGCGCCAGACGCTCGGGATCGCGCAACAGCAGGGTGGCGCGCTTGTAGGTGGCGAAGCGCCGCGCGAAGCCGATGGTCAGCGCCTTGGGATCTAAGACCTCATCGGCGGCCTCGATCTCGCTCTGGGAGGCGCCGCGCCGCTGCAATTGTCGGCGCAGACGGTGGCGGGCGAAGGCGACTAAGCGCTCGCGGCGGCGCTCGTGGGTGCGCCACAACTCCTCCGGCGCGATGTGCTTGGCCCGTTGCCAGATCTCCTGCTCGGCCGGCTCTTGACGCCAACGCGGGCCGAGATAGCGATCGTAGAGGCGCTTCATATCGCGAGAGATCCACGAGAGAAAATGCACGCCGTTGGTGATATGTGTGATGGGGATCTCTTCCAGGGGAACGCCGGGCCAGAGACCCTCCCACATATCGCGCGTGATCTCGCCATGCAGCTTGCTGACGCCGTTGCTGTAGGATGACATTTTCATAGCCAGCACCGTCATCACAAACGGCTCGTGACCGCGATCTGGATACTCGCGGCCCAAGGCTAAGAATTCATGCTGGGAAAGGCCCAGCTCATTCGCGTACGCCGAAAAGTAGTGATCCATCAGATGGGGCGGGAAGCGATCATGGCCGGCGGGCACGGGCGTGTGTGTGGTGAAGACGATCCCCGCCGAGGCGGCCTCCCGCGCTTCCGCGAAAGAGAGGCCGTGCTCGTGCATCAAATGGCGCGTGCGCTCCAATGTCAAGAAGGCCGAGTGCCCCTCGTTGACGTGATAGATCGTCGGCGCCAGTCCCAGGGCCTGCACGGCGCGATAGCCGCCGATGCCTAACAAGATCTCCTGCTGGATGCGCATCTCCTGATCGCCGCCGTAGAGCTGGTCGGTGATGTCGCGGTCAGCGCCCTGGTTCTGATCGACGTTGGTATCCAGCATATACAAAGGAACCCGGCCCACCTGCGCGCGCCAAATCTGCGCGGTCACCGCGCGGCCGGGAAACGCCACCTCCACCGTCAGCGGCGCGCCCTCGTCATCGCATTCCAGATGCAACGGGAGATTATCAAAGTCGTTCTCCTCGTATTGCTCCTGCTGCCAGCCCGCTTGATTGAGGTATTGCCGGAAATAGCCCTGTTGATAGAGCAGGCCGACGCCCACCAAGGGCAGGCCCAAATCGCTGGCGGATTTGAGGTGATCGCCGGAGAGGACGCCCAGGCCGCCCGCGAAGATCGAGAGGCACTCGGTCACCCCGAACTCGGCAGAGAAGTAGGCGAAGAGCGGGGCATCGGCTTGCTCATATTCGTGCGAAAACCACACAGCGCCCTGTTCTTCGATGTAACTTTGAAAGTGACGATAGACCCGGTCGAGATAAGCTAAAAAACTCTCGTCGTAGCGTAACTTTTCCAGCCGATCCTGATCGATGGCGCCGAGCATCAACACCGGGTTGTGCCCGGTCGTTTCCCAAAGATCACTATCCAGGCGCATAAACAACTCGATGGTTTCGTGATCCCACGCCCAGCGTAGATTGTAGGCGAGGTCCCACAACGGTTGCAACTCCTCCGGCAACGACGGTATGACGGAAAAGGTCTTAATCGGTTTCATAACACGGCCTCCTTAA
>JBKHCQ010000459.1:0-2681 GCA_046541755.1 Anaerolineales bacterium
TAGTCCTAACCTTGCGAAGGTTGCACAAGTGATCTCAAAAAGTCCATATTATGTACAACAGATAGGTCAATCTGTTGATCAGAGCTTCCGTTAACCTTCGCAAGGGTTCCCGATTTGAATTTTCAAATGCGTCCTCACATCACGGCACATAAACTCGACGTTCTCCTTCCCCGCGCAGCGCTTTGCGCATCTCATCTATGCTGGGGCGTTGCATGACGAACACCGTCAGCACTTTGCCGATCCAATTTAACCAATGGGCATCGGAGTTGGTGATGATGGGAATATCGGGCAGATGCGGGTAGGTTGCGCGCGCCTCGCTGGGCCGCATATTGAAGGAAACCTCGGCGGCGTCAGCGGCCAGATCCGGCGGCCAGAGGCCCAAGATGACCATCAAGCCCTTGGCGGGCCGCTCGATGTGCGCCGGGAAGACTAAGCCGCCCAACTCGCGAGCGGCGCGGGCCGCCGTCTCCAGGCCGATCTCGGCGGGCAGTTGGCGCATCTGCGTGTCCTCGGCGACGAAGTCGCCCTCCGCATCGACGATATACTGCGGCCCGAAGCGCTCCGGATCGTTCTCCAGCGGCGGCAACCATGTCTCGACCTGTTCCTCCCACATCTCCGCCCGCGCTAACGAATCGAAGAGGCAGATGATCTCCACCTCCTCCTGCGTCTGAAGCTCCATGCCGGGCAGCACGGTAAGGCCGGAGCCTGCGGCGGCCTGCATCACGGCCGCGGCGTTGCGCGTCGTGTTGTGATCCGTGATCGCGATGATGTCCAGCCCCTTGTGCAGGGCCTCATCCACAATCAGCGGCGGGATCATCTCCACCTCGGCGCACGCGGAAAGGAGCGTGTGGATGTGCAGATCCGTCCGATATTCGCGCATTTCCCCACGCCGGGGCGAATTCAGACGCCCAACTCCACCAGTCGCGCCACCGTCTTGTAGATCGGCTCCGGGGTGGAGAGCACGATCATATCCTGAGATTGGGCCTTGCGCAGGGTCTCTTGGGGCACGGGCGCGCCCTCGGCCACGATGATGGCCGCGATCCCCAGCAGCGAGGCGACGGCGATGATGTTGGCGTGGGTCTGGAGGGTGATCCAGACGTCATCGGCGGAGGCGCCGGCCATCACACAGCTCAGTAGATCCGCCACGTAGCCGCCCGCGACCGATCTATCCAGTAAGTCCTCGCCGGTCAGTACATCTATGGGTAATGCTTCTACAATGTCACGAATGTTCATATATACTTTTTCTCCTTAAAAATCAGTTGAAGGTTACTCAATCTCTATTTCCCCGTCTCCTCCGGCGAGACGTTAAAGTTGATCTGCAAGCGCGTGCCGACGCCGATGGCGGACCACATCGTCATATCATCGGAGCAGCGCTTGATGTTGTTCAGGCCCATGCCGGCGCCGAAGCCCATCTCACGCACTTGGGACGAGGCCGTGGAGTAGCCCGGCTGCTGCGCCAAGTTCACATCCGCGATGCCGGGGCCGGAATCCTGCGCGACGATGGTGATCTCGCTGGGCCGCACATCCGCCAGAATAAAGCCGCCTTTCGTCGTGTGGATCACGAGGTTGATCTCCGCCTCGTAGGTCGCGATGGCCACGCGGCGCGCCAGTTGCGGCGACGCTCCGATGCGCAGCAACGCCTGCTTGATCTTCGCGGAGGCCTCGCCGCCCCTGGAGAAATCGTTGGCGTCGATGTGGTATCGCAGCAGAAGATTCGTCTCCTCAGATTCGAGCGCCTCGAAGAAGTACCTCGGTTGCGCCTGCAATTGCTCCGCCTCATCGTAGACATCCTGCAACGCTTGTAACAGCGCCACCATCACATCGCCGCGCGTGATGATGCCGACCAGTTTGTCCTTCTCATCCAGCACCGGCAAACGCCCCACGCCCGTATGCTCAAAGCGTCTTACCGCTTCCATCACCGGTTCCCGGGTTCTGGCGACGATCAAGTTTTCGTGGGTCATAAACTCCTCAATGGTCGCATCCAACTTCCCATCCTCCAGCGCCTGGATCAGGTTTTCGATGCTGACGATGCCGACCATCTCTCTTTCGCCGTCCGCCTCTCCAGATTTAGCGGTCACCGGCACGCCGGAGATGCGATGCTCGCGCAGCAACTCCTTTAACTCGCCCATCGTCGCGTCCGCCGGCAGGGTCAGGATCGATGAGGTCATCACATGCGAGACTTTTAACTCCCGCACCAACTCGTGGACTTTGGAGAGGGCGCCCTCCCGCCCGATCAACGACAACAGCGTGAAATGTTTTTTCATTATTCGCTCCAGGCGCTAGGTTTGTTGGATGGGCAATTTCCCAATCCCTTGCAATCCGGCCTTGTAGAGCAACCCCGACGTCTCGAACATCGTGTAGGGCGAAAGCAGTATCGCAATGCCGATCCTCGCGGCCAAATCGATGGTCCTCTCCGGCGGGTACTTGCCGCGCACAAAGAGGATGGCGGGCATATCGGCCATCTCCGCCGTCCGCACCGACTGGGGATTGGTCAAGCCGGTGAGCAGCAGCATATCCGAGGATGCGAAGGCTAACACATCGCTCATCAAGTCTGAGGCAAAGGCAGAATAAACTTCGATATTTTCAATGTCCTCTTCGGGCGTCAGGATTTGACCCTCGATAATTTCGGCTATTTCTTGTAGAAGCATATAGGTTCCCCCCTCGTTTAAAAATTGAGAATT
>JBKHCQ010000460.1:0-2671 GCA_046541755.1 Anaerolineales bacterium
GGAACCATGGCAAGCTTGTTGAGTAAATCGACGCGAGATTTTGGAGTCGACATTGGATTGGTGTTCCTTTTGCTTCTGCTCTTGATAGGATGCAGCGCTGAGAAAAAGCCGTCGGAGGTCACGCTAGTCGCATCGCCTAAGGCGGACGCTTCAACTTCAACCCCAACGCCCAAGGCGATGGCGGCCGCCGGGGTTGGGACTGACGATATGGCGTCCGCCACGCCGACCGCGACGCCCACGCCCGTCCCGCTGCCGGAGGTCTGCCTGCGCCCTCAATTCTCCGACGACGATGTTCAGTGCGGCGACGTGCCCCACTACGATCTTAGCATGACAATCTCGCTGACCTCCTCGCAGGTCTTCGGCCACGAGAAAATCCGCTACACCAACATCGAGGGTGCGCCCCTCGACGAAATCTACCTCCGCCTCTATCCCAACGCGCCCAGTTACGGCGGCGAAATGTCGGTCTCGAATATGACACTGCGCGGTCGACCTGTCACGCCGACGATCATGAGGGAGGGGACGGCCCTACATCTGCCGCTGACGCCCGCATTGGAGGTGGGGGAGGTGCTCACCATGAGCTTGGACTACACCATCCAGGTGCCGACCACCGGCGCTCACGGGCACGGCCTCTTCAGCCATCGGCGTGGCGTGATGAGCCTACCGACGGCCTACGCGATGATTGCGGTCTATGATGAAGGATGGCACTTGGAGGTTGCGCCGGAATACAGCGACGACGTTTACGCCGACGCGGCGCTCTACCAGGTGTGGATCGATGCCCCGGCGGATACGACGCTGGTCGCCTCCGGCGTCTGCTCCTGGTTGGACAGGGCGCAGCGGGGGAGCGGCTGGTCGTGCGAGGCCGGGCCGATGCGCGAGTTTGTGGTGATTTTGGGCGATTATCGCCGCATCAGCCAGATGGAGGACGATGTCGTGATCAACAGCTACGTCTATCCCACGCACGAGGCGGCCGGGCAGCAGGTCGCACAATACGCCGCCGATGCGTTGCGGGCTTTCTCGGAGTACTTCGGTCCCTATCCCTACACGGAGTTGGATGTCGTGGAGACGCCCAACTACCTGGGCGGGATGGAGTACCCCGGTCTGGTCGTCGTCGAGGATAATGTCTACGTCAGCGGCTCGCGGTTAGAATGGCTGACGGCGCACGAGGTGGCGCATCAATGGTGGTTCGGCGTGGTGGGCAGTGATCCCATCAACGAGCCGTGGCTCGACGAGGCGTTGACGCAATACAGCACCATGCTCTATTACGAGGCCGTCTACGGCGAGGAGCGCGCGGCGGCGATCCGCACCGTCGAATTCCAGCGCGTACACGAGCATCTGCAACGTTCAGGTGTCGATACGCCGGCGGGGCTGCCGGCCTCGGAATACGGCCCGGGCCTCTATTGGAGCGTGGTCTACGACCGGGGCGCGCTCTATTTCCACAACCTGCGAGAGGAGTTGGGCGATGACCTCTTCTTCGAGTTCTTGCGGACCTACTATCAGCAGCACCGCTATCAAATCGCCACGCCGGACTCCTTCCTGGCGACGCTGGAGGAGGTCACCGGATCGCGGCATCTTGAACTATTCGAGACGTGGATCGGGCGGGACCAAGGTGGGGGAGAGTAGGAAGAGGCGCTTCCCGACCCAGAAAACACAAAAGCCCGGCCCCCAGGCCGGGCTTCTCTTATGTGGTGGCGAGGGTGAGATTTGAACTCACGACCAAGGGCTTATGAGCCACTGTCATCATCATCGTTATCACCTCCTAACAGGTTGTTTACAGGGCTGTGCTTGTGATGCTCTCTCTTCAGCTCTTCGATTGTAAAAATGGCATAGAATGACTTCGTAACCTCTACACTGCTATGCCCCATTAGATCCGACAGGGTGCCGAGATCGCCGCCGTTTAGCAGATACTCACGGGCGAAGGCGTGACGCAAAGAGTGAGGGTTGACGCGGCCTTTGATCCCCAGCCGCTGGGCGCGCCGCTTAAGCATCTTGGCGATGGCCCCGCGCGTCATTTGCCCCTTAACGGTCTGGGCCAGGCTTACGAAGACCCACGCCCCGCGCTCTTCGCCGGTGGGGCGCGCGGCCAGCCAGTCCCGCAGCGCCGCCGCCGTGATCGCGCTAAAGACCACGGGGCGCACGTCTGCCCCCTTCTCTCTCACGAAAGCCACGCCGTCCTCCAGGTTCACGTCCTGGATCCGCAGCCCACAAAGGCCGCTCACTCTACACCCCGTATCGCCTAAGAAGAGTATAATGGCCCGATCCCGCCGATCTGATAGCCCTTCCCCCTCGGTGCTTTTGAGCAACGCCAGGAAGTCCTCGGCGGTGATAGCGTGGGGGACGTCCCGCGAGGCGCGCGGGGTTTTGATCCGGCGCACCGGGTTGGCTTCGATCTCGCCCTCTTCTTCCAGGAAGTTAAAAAGCCGCTTCATCGATCTCACATAGCTATTGATCGTAAAGGGCGAAAGCTGGCCGGCGCGTGGGTCGTGATTAGGGTGATCCTCATAGATCTGGTCACGGTCTTGGAGGTCTACGATGTATCTGCGCAAGTCCTGGACGGTGATCTCCTCGATGGCTACATCGCCGCCTAAGAAGTCCACCAGGTGCCCCAGCTTTGACCGGTAGCTGGTCACTGTGCTTTCACTTCGCCCATCGGCGCGCGTTGCCAGTAATAATA
>JBKHCQ010000461.1:0-2668 GCA_046541755.1 Anaerolineales bacterium
ATACGTCATCCATTCAACTCTCGTAGGTCACCGTTACCATGTTACCATAGTGTACGGCCAGTTCCCACTTGAGGTGCAGCGGACGCCACCAATCCTTGACCCACGCATCCCGTAGCTTCTGCGGCACGATGGCCTTGAAGGCCGGCGCCGCGCCCTGATCCGCCTCGAAGCGCGTGCGGTAGTCCCAGACCGAGAGACGATAGGTCATCTCCGGCCGAGCGTGGGCGTTCCACATGAGCAGCAGGTCGTCGTAGTGGCGCCGGCGGATGCGATGCACGCCCATCTGCTGCGAGACCTCCAACAGCGCCCGGCGCTGCGCCGCCGTCAGATTGACGACGAAAGGCGCCAGGTGCTCCGGCGATTCGCAAATCTCGTCTAAGCGCGCGGCGATCTGTTGCTTCGTCCACGTTTCCATCTGGAAGGCGAACAGCATGCGGCGGCAGATCTCCGGCGCGCGATCCCGGCGCGCCAGCAGCGTCGAGCCGGAGGCGCGCAGCACGATCCGCACATCGGAGTCGAGGGAGATGAGATCCACCGTGAGCCGCAATTCCTCCGCGTCGGCATCGTACTCAGCAAAGAACTCGTCCGAATAGTCGTCATCGTCCACGATCACGGTCAAAGTCGCAGGCTCTCGCACGCCGTGGAAGCGGAGATGATAGCTACGTCGCGTGGGCAATATATCATGCACCTCCGGCGTCATCTCGCCCGGCTCCCCAGGCCCAATCGTGAAAGTCAGCGCGTCGTCCTCCCACACCTGCGCGAAGCGCGTCAAGGCGTAAGCGCCCGCTTCGTAGGCCATCGTCTCGCCGTCGTCCTCGTAGAGCGTGAACTCGTGATCCGCCCCCGCGAAGATGTGGACGGTCAATTCTTCGGGCGCATCGACGCCGCCCCAGCCGACCTTCGGTCCCAGCGGGACAATCGCGCCCGCCCGCGCGAAGACCGGCACATCCGCCAGCGTGCCGTAGAGCGCGTGCCAGCCCGCCTCGTAGGCCGCGCCGGTGAAGAAATCATACCATGTCCCGTTGGGAAGCCAGACGACCTGGCGGCTCAGGCGCGTCTCCGGATCGGCGGGCGCGGTGAACGGCGCGACGATCATCTCGCTGCCGAAGGCGTACTGCTCCGGGCAGAGATAGGCCGCTTCCTCGTCCGGCGCCTCGTAATACATCGGGCGCACCAGCGGCACGCCGGTCTGATGGTTTTGCCACGCCATCGTATAGATGTAGGGGATCAGCGCGTGGCGCAACTGGAGCGCCGCGCGCGTCACGCGGAAGACCTCCGCATCGTAGCCCCAGGGGCGCCGCTCGCTGAAGGGGTTTTTGGTGCTGTGCAGGCGCGTGATCGGGCTGAAGACGCCGAACTGCACCCAGCGCGCGTACAGCTCGCCGCCCTCGACGCCGCCCATGTGCCCGCCGATATCGTGACTCCACCAGCCGTAATCGACGTTGGCCGCTGTCGCGGTGAAGTACGGCTGGAAGGCCAACGTATCCCACGTCACGTAGGTATCGCCGGAGAAGCCGATGGGGTAGCGATGATTGCCCAATCCGCCCCAGCGCGAGAAGATGAAGGGCCGGCGCTTGCCGTCGCGCCCGGCATCGAGGAAGTGAAGATGGTTCAGCCACCAGAGCGGATCAAGGCCGGGGATGCTCGTCTCCTCGCCCTGCTGCCAATCCATCCACCAGAAGTTCACGCCCTCGGCCTCCTTGGGATGATGCAGCACCTCGAAGTAGGCCTGGGTGAAGATCGGATCGGCGATATCGAAGCGCACGGGCGTCTTGCTCACCGGATCGATGCCCATCCGGCGGGCCATCTCCGGGTAATCGGCCTCCAGCGGCTGCACGCCCGCGTGCGGATGGAGGTTCAGCGCCGTGCGCAGGCCCTTCTCGTGCAGGAAGCCCAAAAACGCCTCGCGATCCGGGAACAGCTCCTCATTCCACGTGTAGCCCGTCCAGGCCGGCTCGCCGGTGCCGGTGGTGTCCTTGGTGTGCCAGTCCATATCGACGATGCAGACGGAGAGCGGCACCTCGTGCGCCTCGAAGTCCAACATCAGCGCCTCCAATTCCTCCTGGGAGTACGCCCAGAATCGACTCCACCAGTTGCCCAGCGCCCAACGCGGCAACATCGGCGCCCGGCCCGCGACGCGACAGAAATCGCGCAGGCAGTCTTTGTAGTGGCGCCCGTAACCGAAGAAGTAAAGATCGCGCGCGCCCGGCGCGGCCTCGCGGGCCGCGATCCAGCTCTCGTCATTGAAGACCAGGCTCTCGCTATCATCGACGACGGCCCAGCCCGCGCGGGACATCAAGCCCGCCGGCAGATCGGTGCTGCCATCGATGAAATCCAACGTGCGCACGGTGCCGCGCAGGTTCTCCGGATTCGCGTCGCCATAGCGCCACGTTACATCTTCATCTTCAGCGGCCTGCGACTTCGGCTGAGACTTCAGCGTAATGCTCAGCGTCTCCGGCGTGAAGCCCGCCGGCTGGATCTGATAACGCAGGAGCAGATGCTCCGTCTCGATCTCGATCCTCTCGGCATCTTGGCGCACGTCAAAGTCCGGCGCCGGCTGCTCGCGATACCAAAAGGCCTGGCTGGCCCGATCCTCGAAGCGCTCCTCCGGGCTGTACTCCAGGCGCAGCAGGCGCGGGGTCAGCACCGTGAAGCGGACGCGCGGCCC
>JBKHCQ010000462.1:0-2662 GCA_046541755.1 Anaerolineales bacterium
TCAGTCGGCTTCGAGCCGACTTTTGCTTATAGCCCGCGATTTATCTGCGGGCTACCCGTCTGAAAGCTGAAGTCGGCTAAAAAGCCGACTCAATGCCGAGCATCGTCATGCATTTCAGTCGGCTTCGAGCCGACTTTTGCTTATAGCCCGCGATTTATCTGCGGGCTACGGGCTTCACATAAATGCCCATAAGAGCCTTGCGTAATTATATTGTGTATATTTTGTCCACCTACCAATCGAATCTCGCAACCGGTTCATTACAAAATACGGAATACGAGATACGATTTCCCCTCAGTCCTCTTGGGGGATAAAAAACGCCGGCCCGAACGAAGGTTAGCTCACTCATACGAGTGCCACTTCCCGCGATGCTCGATCAGCCACAGTTGGGAGTTCACCCGCTCGGTGTCTTTCCCCTCCGGACGGACGTGCTCGTAGCTGCCGTCGGGCAGGAGGACGCGCGCCTGTTGATTATCGCGCAGATGCGTCTCGATAATGTCGTTGAGCAGCGAGGCGCGCGCGTTCGGATCCTCCACGGGGAAGAGCGTCTCCACCCGGCTATCCAAGTTACGCGGCATCAGATCCGCGCTGCCCATCAACAACTCGTGATCCCCGCCATTATGGAAGTAGTAGACGCGCGCGTGCTCCAAGAAGCGCCCCACAATCGAGGTGACGCGGATGTTCTCGCTGACGCCTCGGACCCCCGGCCGCAGGCAGCAGATGCCCCGCACCTGCAAATCGATCTTCACGCCGGCCTGCGAGGCGCGATAGAGCGCGTGGATGCACTCCGGGTCCACCAGCGCGTTCATCTTGAAGAAGAGATAGCCATTCCCGTGCTCCTTGTGGCGCTCGATCTCGCGATCAATGCGCTCTAAAATCGCCGGGCGCATCAACTTGGGCGCGACCAGCAGCTTGCGATACCCCTCTTTGCGCGAGTAGCCCGTCAAACCATTGAAGAGATCCGCCACATCCGCGCCGATCCTGGGATCGCTGGTGAAGTAGCCCAGATCCGCGTAGATGCGGGCCGTGACCGCGTTATAATTCCCCGTCGAAAGGTGCACGTAACGCACCATTCCACCCTGCTCGCGGCGCACGACCATGCAGAGCTTGGCGTGCGTCTTCAATCCAACCAGGCCGTAGACGACATGGACGCCCGCCTGCTCCAGCGCCTTGGCCCACACGATGTTGTTCTCCTCATCGAAGCGCGCCTTCAACTCCACCAGCACGGCCACCTGCTTGCCATTCTCCCGCGCCAACATCAGCGCATCGACGACGGGCGCGTTGGCCCCCACGCGATACAACGTCTGCTTGATCGCCAACACGTCGGGATCTTCCGCCGCCTGCTGCAAAAAATCGATCACGGGGTTGAAGCTATCGTAGGGATGATAGAGCAGGATGTTGCGCCGCTTGAGCACGGAGAAAATATTCTCCTCGCTGCTGAGGACGCGCGGCGCCGAGGGAATAAAGGGGTGATCCTTGAGATCGGGGCGATCCACCTTGGTCAAGTCCATCAAATCCGCCAGGCCAATGTGCCCTTCCGCCATGTAGATCTGGTACGGCGCCAGCTTCATGTTGGAGACCAAAATGTTGCGGAAGTGATCGGGCAGCGCGGGGTCGACTTCCAATCGCACCACGAAGCCAAACTGGCGCAGCACCACATTCTCCTCGATGGTCACCAACAAGTCCGAGGCCTCATCCTCCTCGATCTCAAAGTCGGCGTCGCGGGTGACGCGGAAGGGGTAGGCCGCGACGACCTCCAAACCGGGGAAGAGCATATCCAAGTTAGCCTGGATAATATCCTCGATCCACACGAAGTTGTTTTCCATGACCGCTTCCAGCCCCAAGACCTCGTAGCTTTCGGCCTTCTCCTCCTCCGGGATGCGCAGGAGCCGGGGGAAGAAGCTGGGGATTTTGACGCGGGCGAAGCGTTCGCCGCGCAGCGGATCGTGCACGATGACGGCGAGGTTCAGGCTGAGGTTGGAAATGTGCGGGAACGGGTGGCCGGGATCGAAGGCCAGCGGCGTGAGCGTGGGGAAGATCTCCCGCTCGAAGTAGCGGCGGAGCAATTTGCGCTGCTTGCCCTTCAAATCTTCGTACTCCAGGATGTTTATGCCCTGCATGCGCAGCCGGGGCAAGATGTCCTGCTGCCAGCACTCGCGCATCTGGGCGAGCTGAGGCATCAGTTCGCGGCGGATGGCGGCCAACTGCTCGGCGGGCGTCATCCCGTCCGGCGAGATGCCCACCACCCCGGCCTCCAACTGGCGTCGCAGGCCGGAGACGCGAATCATGAAGAACTCGTCCAAGTTGCTGCAAAAAATCGAGATAAACTTGACGCGCTCCAACAGGGGATGTTGATTACCCAGCGCCTCCTCCAGCACCCGCCAATTGAATTTGACGTGGCTCAGCTCGCGGTTGAAGTACAGCGCGGGCGACCTCAAATTGATCTTGGCGGGTATGGTTTCGGACGCTCCTTCTTCTAATCCCACTTCCGCCTCTGCGACCACCTCAAGCGCCTCAAGATCCTCAACCGGCTCCGCCGCGATGTCCGTCACATCGACAATCTTGACCTTCGCGCCGTCGCCGTCTCCCCGCGCCTCTTCTGGAGAGAGCACCTCTGCTTTCTTGTCCTTCCCTGCTTCCTTTTCCTTCTCTCCCTTTTCCTTCT
>JBKHCQ010000463.1:0-2652 GCA_046541755.1 Anaerolineales bacterium
CCCGGTCGGGGATGATACCCCGACCGGGGAATGCGCTCCTATCACAACAAAATCTTAGTCGCCCATCAACCGCGTAAAGGTACGGATGGCGGAGCCTTCGCCCTGGCTCTTACCGCCCGCCGACGGCGTGAACTTCAGGATGCGGTCGGCCAGGCGCGAGAAGGGCAGCGATTGCAGCCAGACGCGCCCTGTGCCGCGCAAGGTGGCCAGGAACAGCCCCTCGCCGCCGAAGAACATCGATTTGAGATTGCCCGCCCGCTCGATGTTGTAATCAATGGCCGGCTCAAACGCGACGATGCAGCCCGTATCGACCTTCAACACGCTGTTCTCCAAACGCTTCTCCACAATGGAGCCGCCGGCGTGGATAAAGACCATCCCATCGCCCCGCAGCCGCTGGAGGATGAAGCCCTCGCCGCCGAAAAAGCCGGCGCCCAGCCGCTTGTTGAACGCGACGCTGACCTCGGTACCCTTCGCCGCGCAGAGGAACGCATCCTTCTGGCAGATCAAATCGCCGTTGACCTCGTCCAGATCCAAAGGAATGATCTTGCCCGGATACGGCGCGCCAAAGGCCACATGTCGCTTCCCCGTCCCCACGTTGGTGAAGTGCGTCATAAAGAGCGACTCGCCCGTGACGACGCGCTTGCCCACGCCGATCAGCTTATCCAACATCCCCTCTTCAGGCTTGGAGCCATCGCCCAACTTGCTCTCGAAGGTGATGTTGTCGTCCATATACATCATCCCGCCCGCCTCGGCGATCACCGTCTCCTGCGGATCCAACTCGATCTCCACAAATTGTAAATCATCGCCAAAAATTTGATAATCAATCACGTGACTTCGCATTGTATCAACCTCCTGTTTGTGTTCTCGTTAAATCATTCAACTCTTATTTCCAACTCCCAGCTTCCAACTTTCATCTTTCCACTTCCATCTTTCCACTCCAGCTTCCAACACCCCACCTCTACCCGACCACTTCTTTTATCCCCGCGACCACCTCCGTTCCCACATCGAAACGAATCACCCGCCGCCCGGCCTCGACCAGCGCTTGATAATCGCCCAATGCTTGCGCCAACTTCAGCATGCCAAAAGTGATGGAAGACGTTGCATCATCGAGCGAATCCGGGATCGGCGCCTCCAGCTCCGGGTGATGCGAGACAAACTGCACGAAAAGGCCCCGTCCCGCGTCGCCCTTGTGCAACTGCCCCGTGGAATGCAGATAGCGCGGGCCATAAGCCGTGGTCACCGCCAGGCGCGTGCGCGCGCGCAACGCCGCCTGAAGCTGCCGCAACGCCGCGTCGACCTCCGGGCGCGGCTGGACGTAGGCCTGGATCGCGACATAGTCCCCCGCCTCCGCCTGAGCCAAGAACGCCTCCAGCGCCTCCGGATCGAGCGGCGCGGTCTCCACTTCCGGCAGCGCGCCCTTCTCTATATAAGCCGCGATCATCTCCCGCGCCGATCTCTTGGCCGCCTCCACATTCGGCTGATTGAAGGGGTGGATGGCCAATCGCTCGCCGGCCACCGCCGTGGCAAATTCCCACAAGAAGAACTGCTTGCCCAGATCATAGAGATCGCGCAGATCTACCCGCACAACCGGATGGCCCGCGTTGACCAGATCGGGGATCGCGGCGTCGTAGGGCGCGTCGCCGTCCAGGCGCAGGTAGACGAAGAGCCGATCATTGCCATAGATCTCCGGCTCGCCCAGCGGCGCGCCGACCACCGGCAGGATGCCGGCGCCTGATTTACCCGTGCTCTCGGCGATCAGTTGCTCGATCCAATCGCCAAAATTCGCCAGCGCGGGCGAGGTGATGAAGGTGAGCTTATCGCGGCCCGCCTTCGCCAGCGCGCCCAGCACCGCGCCCAACCACGCGCCGGGATTCTCCGCCGGCGCCGTCTCCGGGCCGCACGCCTCGGCCATCTCCCGCGCGCGCGCCAACATCTCCTCGACATCGACGCCCAACAGGGCCGCCGCCACCATCCCAAAGTGCGAAAGCACCGAGAAGCGTCCGCCGATGTTCGGATCGTTGCGGAAAATATGGCGGAATCCCAACGCCTGCCCCAGCGAGTCCAACTTACTGCCCTCGTCGGTGATCGCCACGAAGCGCGCGCCGACCACCTCATCCAGCACCTCAGTCTCCTCGATGTCATCAGAAAGCATCTCAGCCATCAGATGATAGAAATACTTAAAGAGCGACATCGTCTCCACCGTACCGCCCGACTTCGTCGCGACGACGAAAAGCGTATGGGGCAGATCCAAGCGCTCGGCGGCGGCCCGCACCGCGCCCGGATCGGTGCTATCCAAGACGCGCAAGCGCAGCCCCGCCTCGCGCTCCTCGCGTTCCTCAAAGATATGATGAAAGACATCGGGGGCCAAACTCGATCCGCCCATTCCCAACCACAACACATCCGTGTAGCCCTCATCCACCGCCGCCGCGACCAGCGCCTGGATCGCCGGCAGATGTTCCGTCATCCGCTCGGCGATAGTCAGCCACCCCAAGCGATGGGTAATCTCCGCCGGCGACGGCTTCCAGACTGTGTAATCGTGCTGCCAAATACGCGGCACAATCTCGCGCGCCGTGAGATCGGCCAACGCCCTCTCCACCACAGATTGATAAACGCCCAGATGTGCAGCTTCTTGTAACATCATCATTCCCTCCT
>JBKHCQ010000464.1:0-2650 GCA_046541755.1 Anaerolineales bacterium
TACTCGGCGAATGTTATGTGTGGCCCGAATATAACCTTCTGGGACGAGGGCCTGACTAACCTTCGCAAGGTTGAGTGGGGGGATTTTGCGCACCCTTGCGAAGGTTCCGATGATCTACTCGGCGAATGTTACGTGTGGCCTGAATGCAACCTTCTGGGACGAGGGCCTGATTAACCTTCGCAAGGGTGAGTTTGGACATTCCCCCCACTTGTGAGACAATACACCCACGATGACAAACTACCGGACCTATTTCGAGGATCAGTGGGTCGTGCTCCAACAGGCGCCGCTCTATCGGCCGGAGCCGAACCCCACCTTTGAGAATCCGCCCTTTGCTGAGGCTGATTGGCGCGCGCTGATCGTGCGGCTCTCGCCCTATCGCGATGTGGCGCGCTCCACGCCGCACCTCTTCCTCTATCAGGCGATCCGGCGCGCGCTGCCGCGGGCCTACATCGATATGGCCTTCTTCCCGCCCCAGCACGACCGCGCGCGCTGGCGCGAGGCGGGCGTGCCGTTCTTAGTCGGCGCGCAATCGTTCCGCAGCGCGGAGGAGTTCGACGCGGTGTTGATCTCCAACGCCTACACGCTGGAGCTGATCAACCTGCCCTACCTGCTGCTCAATGCCGGCCTGCCGGTGTGGGCCAGCGAGCGCGACGCGCGCTTCCCGCCGCTGCTGCTGGGCGGTTCGAACGCGCTGGCTTCCCAGGGGGCGATCTCCGAATCGGGCGATAGCTTCGTCGATGCGATCTTCTTCGGCGAGGGGGAGGGCGCAGTCGAGCGGTTGGTGCGCGCGCTCCACGCGCACGCCCAAGCGTCCAAGCACGAGCGCCTGCGCCGCGCCGCCGATGAAGTACCCGCGCTCTGGCTCGCCAACGAGGGCGAGCAGCAGGTGATCAAGGCCGTTCGCGACGCGCCCACCCGCGAAGATCTCCTCACCGCTTATCCCCTGTTGGATAGTGAAGAAGCCGCGACGGCCCGCCTCCAGATCAACTTCGGCTGCCCCGCGTTCTGCGCCTTCTGCTTCGAGGGCTACGACCGCAAACCCTACCGCGAGGCGCCGCTCGACGATGTGCTGGTGGCCGCCGACGCGCTCAAGCGCGCGCAGGGGCCGGAGGCGGTTGACGTCTACAGCTTCAACTTCAACACCCACGCCGATATCCTGGCGCTCCTGCCGGCCCTGAACCGTCGCTTTGCGCGCGTGAACCTCAAGAGCCAGCGCGTCGATCTCCTGGCGCGCGTGCCCGGCCTGCTGGAGGCCGAGGTCGCCGCCGACAAGCGCCGCTTCACCTTAGGCATCGAGGGCATCAGCCGCCGGATGCGCGCCTATCTCCACAAGAGCCTCACCGACGCCGAGATCGAGAGCCTGCTGGCCCGCCTGCTCAAGCAGAAGATCCGCGAAATCAAGCTCTTCTACATCCTCACCGGGCACGAGACGGCGGCGGATCTGGCCGAGTTCCACGACTTTGTGCTTCTGCTCAAGGCGCTGCGCCGCCGCCATCATCGCGGATTGCGGGTCATCTTCAGCTTTGGGCTGCTCGTGCGGATGCCCTTCACGCCGTTGCGCTATGACGCGCTCTTTCTTGATGACGTCGATGAAGTCGCCTGGCGGCAGATCACCGGGCCGGCGCAGGCGAGCTGCGAGACCAACGGCTTCGAGTTTCGCCTGGCGACGCCCTGGGCCGAGTACGCGACCTCGCAGGTGTTGGCGCTGGGCGGCTATTGGCTGGCGGCGCCGATGCTCGCGCTGGCGCGGGAGGGCTACTGCTACGATATGGGCCTCCAGCAGGATGGCGCGCCTTATCTCAAGGGGGATGCGGGCGCTCGTTACTGGGACGCGCTTCGAGCGTGGATGAAGGCGCGCGATCTGTGGGGGCCGGCGTTCTTGGGCGAAAAAGGGGCGGATTATCTATTTCCCTTGTCATTTGTGGAGCAGCGAATCTCGGCGGATTTTCTCTACGAGCAGTATCGCTGCGCCGTCATGGAGGAGGACACGGGCTATTGTCTGGGCCTGGTGAGCCAGGGGCGCTGTTTGGGATGCGGGGCCTGTGTCGATCCGGGGCAGCGGCAGGCGATCACGGGCCACGTGATGCAGCGTCCGACGGGCGATTTTGTCCGAGAATTGGATGAGCTGATGCACGAGAAGTGGCGACTGCCCGCCCGCTACGCGCGGATCTGGCTGCCGCCCTGGGCCTTCGGCGCCGATCCCGCGTGGGTCAATGCCTACGTGATGCGCGCGCTGTTGCGCGCCGATCCCGCGCTGACGAAAAACCTGCTCCAAGTCCAGGAGGCGATCTTCAGCCATCACGCCCATCGCGAGCGCTACCCCGTGTTGGCCGGCGAGACGTGCTTCGCGCTGACGGCGTGGGCCGGCCCTAAGCCGCTGCGTTGCGCGGCGTGGGAGCCGGCGGCGCTCGCGATGATTGAGGAGGGCGCGATGCTGCCGGGCGGCGTGCGCTTCTTGGGCTGGGAAGAGGACGTCGCGCCCGAAGACCTGCGCCGGATGACGTTGCGCCTCACGCTACGCGCCGATCCCTACCCGCAGGCGGGCCATCGGCTGCGAAAGTTCTTCCACGCCGCTTACGTCCCCGTCAACCTGCGCCGCATCGATCCCGCTGCGTTGCCGTTCGAGGTCGGGGATGGACGGGCGTACCAG
>JBKHCQ010000465.1:0-2630 GCA_046541755.1 Anaerolineales bacterium
GCATAACGCGGCATAACGAAGCACGGGTAGTTCAATGGTGCATCATCCATCGTAGCGATATTTTTATCGCTACGATTTTTTCTTGCCCCCGGTAATTACGGTGATTTGAGTTTAAAAATAATATAATCATCTATAAAAATCGTAGGATTATGGTATAATCTAGACAAATTTAGAGATGTGGAGGCAGAGGGCATGATTGAAATGCAAGGTTTGACCAAAAAATTTGACGATTTGACTGCTGTGAACGATGTGACGCTCTCCGTCGCGCCGGGGGAGGTACTGGCGCTGCTGGGGCCGAACGGCGCCGGCAAGACGACGACGGTGCGGATGCTCTCCGCCATCCTGGCGCCGACGGCCGGGAGCGCGCGTATCGTCGGCCACGATGTGGTCGCCGAGGGGCAAGAGGTGCGCCGCCAGGTGGGCGTGCTCACCGAGGCACCCGGCCTTTATACACGGATGACGGGCCGCGAGTACTTAGATTTCTTCGGGGAGGTGCGGGGACTTTCCGCGCGCCAGCGTCGCGCGCGCATCGATGAGTTGAGCGCCCAATTTCGGATGGGATTTGCGTTGGATCGGCGCTTAGGCGAGTATTCCAAGGGGATGGCGCAGAAAATCGCGCTGATGCGCACACTGCTGCACAATCCGCCCGTGTTACTGTTGGACGAGCCGACCTCGGCGATGGATCCGGAGAGCGCGCGTTTGGTGCGCGATGCGATTATGCAGATGCGCGACGACGACCGCCGCGCCATCATCGTCTGTACGCACAACTTACCGGAGGCGGAGGAGTTGGCGGATCGGATTGCGATCATCCGCAAGGGTGAGATCATCGCGGAGGGCGCTGTGCCAATGTTGAAATCGCAGATGTTAGGCCCGCCGCTGATGGAGGTGCGCTTCGCGGTGTCCTCGAATAACGGCGTGGTGCCGTTGATCGGGCGTTATGCTCAGGTTCAGGCGAGGGGCGAGCGGTGGGTGCGTTACAGCACCCCCAATCCGGCGGAGATCAATGCCCAGCTTTTGAAGGCATTGATTGCGGAGGAAATCCCCGTCGTCACCCTGAGCGAGGTTCCGCAGAGCTTGGAGGCCGTCTACTTGCGCGTGGTGGGAGAAAAAGAGGGGATGATACGATGATCGATGCTTTACAATTTGGAAAAGTCAAACAATGGCGCCAATCGTTCTGGGCGGATCTCAGGCCAGCGTTGGTGATCACCCGGCACGAGGTGCGCGATACGATGCGGGATTGGCGCATCGTCTTCCCCATCGTCATCCTGGTGACCTTCTTCCCCTTCTTGGCGAACTTCGCGGCCAGCAAGGGTATTGCCTTCGTCAATGAGTACGGCGCGAGTTTGATTATCGAGCGGCTCTTCCCCTTCCTGATGTTGGTCGTGGGCTTCTTCCCCAGCTCCTTCTCCCTGGTGATCGCGTTGGAGACGTTCGTCGGCGAGAAGGAGCGCGGCAGCTTGGAGTCGCTATTGGCGACGCCGCTGACGGATCGGCAACTCTACTTAGGTAAACTGCTGGCCTCTACAATCCCGCCTGTGGTAGCGAGTTATTTGGGGATGGGGGTCTATTTGGGGCTGCTGAACCTCTCGATGGGCTGGCGACCAGAGCCGGAGTTACTGGTGCTGGCCGTGTTGTTATCCACGGTGGAGGCGCTGGTGATGGTCTCCGGGGCGGTAATCGTCTCCAGCCAGGCGACCAGCGTCCGCGCGGCGAACTTGTTAGCGAGCTTTATCATCATCCCGATGGCGTTCTTGCTGCAGGCGCAGGCCGGCTTTCTGCTCTTTGCGGATTACGCCATCCTCTGGTGGATTGCGATCTTTTTAGTCGTGGTGAACATCCTGCTGATTCGATTGGGCATTCGCATCTTTGACCGGGAGCACTTGCTGGGCCGCGATTTGGACTATATCGATCTGGGCCGCGCGTGGAAGACCTTCTGGGATGCTGCGCTGCCGCGCCGGGGATTGCAGGCGCTCTACTTCGAGGAGATCCCCGCGCTGTTGCGAGCGCTGCGCGCCGAGCTTCTGATCACCTGCTTGATCGTTTTCGGCGGCGGGGCGTTGGTCGGCGTGTGGGGCGCGGCAAAGTTCCCGCTGCCGGAGTCGTTGATCAACTTTGAGTATATCTCCGATGTGGCGATGATTGAGGAGGCGGTGGGGCGCACCGGCCTGCTCCCGATCTTCTCGACGGAGGCGGTCTTTTTCAATAATGCGCGGGCCTTGCTGGGCGGCGGGCTGCTGTCGATCTTCTCGTTGGGGGTGCTGGGTGAGCTATTGTTGCTCGTGCCCGTCGCGGTGATCGTCTATGTGATGTTGCAGGTGATGCCGCTGGGAATCAGCCCGTGGCTCTTCCTGACGGCCTTTGTGCTGCCGCACGGGATCATCGAGTTACCCGCCGCGGTGATCGCGACGGCGCAGGCGATGCGGATGGGGGATGTGATCTTAGAGCCGCCGGATGATGGCGGCGGTATGACGGGCATCGTGCGCGAGTTAGGACACTTTGTGAAGCTCTTCGTCGCGCTGGTGCTGCCCCTCCTGCTGATCGCGGCGTGGATCGAGGTGAACATCACGCCGCAGTTAGTGGTGCGTCTCTTCGGGCAGATGGGGTAGACTTGGAAAAGCTTCAGCAATATA
>JBKHCQ010000466.1:0-2629 GCA_046541755.1 Anaerolineales bacterium
GGGAGGATGGACATGGATATGCGAACGTATCAGACATTATATGAATCGGATAAGGGAGGTTCTAAAATGGCCGTTGCTCAGGGAGAAAATTTTGCTCAGATTCGAGTCGTAGGGGTTGGCGGCGGTGGCAGCAACGCCGTCAATCGGATGATCGCGGAGGGGCTTCAGGGCGTGGATTTCATCGCGGTGAACACCGATGCCCAGGCCCTGATGCTCTGTGACGCGCCCAAGCGCTTGCGCATCGGCGATGGCGTGACGCGGGGTTTGGGGGCGGGCGGGCACCCTTCCGAGGGGAAGAAGGCCTCCGAGGAGTCCCAGGACGAGATCCGTGAGGTGCTCCAAGGCTCTGACATGGTCTTCGTCACCGCCGGGATGGGGGGCGGCACCGGTACCGGCGCCGCGCCCGTGATCGCGCAGATTGCCAAGGAGGAGATCAAGGCGCTGACCATCGGGGTGGTGACGCGCCCCTTCACCTTCGAAGGCTCACAGCGCGGCAATGTCGCCGTGGAGGGCATCGAGGAGTTGAAGAAGGTCGTCGACACCCTGATCGTCATCCCCAATGATCGTCTGCTGGAGATCACGGAGAAGCGGATGAGCCTCACCCAGGCGTTCCGCGTCGCGGATGACGTGCTGCGGCAAGGCATCCAGGGCATCACCGAGGTCATCACCGTGCCCGGTCTGATCAACCTGGACTTCGCGGACGTGCGGGCCATTATGGAAGAGGGCGGCGCTGCACTGATGGCCGTCGGGCGCGCCGAGGGCGAAAATCGCGCGATTGAGGCCGCTCAGCAGGCGATCTCCAGTCGGCTCTTGGATATCACCATCGACGGCGCGCGGGGCATCCTCTTCAACATCACCGGCGGCGACAGCCTGACGCTCTACGAGGTGAACGAGGCCGCCTCGATCATTCGCGAGACCGCGCACCCCGACGTCAACCTGATCTTCGGCGCGGTGATCGATCCTGATATGCAGGAAGACGTCCGCATCACCGTCATCGCCACGGGCTTCGATGGCGAGCCAAGCCAATCCGAGCAGGCTGGCGCAAAGCGGCAACGGCGGATGGAATCTCAGGACATTTTCTCGGCAGGGGCGGTCGACCGCGATAACATCGACGTCCCGGCCTTCCTGCGGCGGCGCGGCTAAGAAGCGTTCACGTCGCATATCCAAACACGCGCGTCACCTCTCCCCCCGCGATCTCAGGGGAGGGGTGACGCTGTCGGCGTCCATCCTCCAGGGCGGTGAGAGGCGGGGGAGTGTGATCCTTGGCCGAGGAACTTTGAATACAGTATTATCATCGTGGAGGCCTGTGGCGCCCTCGCGATCTTGACGGGCACGGGGCGTACCATCTGGATTTATCTCCATCGCTTTTGGCAGCAAGGGGAACGCGAGTGCGACATCTTGCGCACCCAATTTGGCCAGGGTCTGGTGATGGCGTTGGAGTTCCAGGTCGCGGCGGATATTTTGAAGACGGCGATTTCCCCCACCTGGGATGACATTCTAAAGTTAGCGGCGACGATCACGCTCCGCACGATTCTCAACTACCTGCTGGAATTGGAATTTCATAGGTTGGAGCCGGGTCTCAGTTTGCTGGGTAAGCGTGAAAAAGAGGCGCCTGAAGGGACGACGCAGGCCTAACTTTGATGGCTAGGTGATATTCTTCTATTCTATTCGTAGCGATGCTTCTTTGCTACGATTTTTTATTAGTTATATCTTTTATGTCCTACTTTTCCGGAAGAACGAGGATGTTAGTATGAACCAACGTCGCGTCGATTCGCCGGCCTCGATTGATCTTCAGCAGCCCCTCACCGACATCACCTTTGCTATCTTCGACGTCGAGACTACCGGCCTCGACCCTGCTTATGGGCATCGGATCTGCGAAGTGGGATGCCTGCGGGTGCGCAATGGCGTGGAACTGGAGCGCTTTGAATCGCTGGTCGATCCCGGCCGCGCGATTTCGCCGGGGGCCGCGCGCGTCAATCGGATCACGGCGGAGATGCTGCGAGACGCTCTGTCCTTCGCTCAGATCGCCGGCCCGTTGCTGGCCGTGATCCAAGGCGCCGTGCTGGTTGCTCACAACGCCCCCTTTGATTTGTGCTTCTTAGCGGCAGAACTCGAGATCGCTCACCTGCCTGTGCCTGACAATCCCGTAGTCGATACCCTGGCCCTGACGCGCCGCGCTTATCGCCTGCCGCGTAACAACCTTGCCGCCGTCGTCGCGGCGTTGGGCGTCCAGGTCGCCCCGACGCACCGGGCGCTGAGCGACGCGCGGGCCACGTGGGGCGTCCTGGAGCAGATCCTTCGCGATCTGGCGCGCCGGCGGGGCATTACCACTCTGGGGCAACTGGTCGAGTTCCAGGGCGGGCCAATTGTTTATCCACGCGCTCAAGCCCTATCATCTCTATCTTTGCCGCCGATCATCGCCGAGGCGTTGGACAACGGCGGGCGCGTGCGGATGCGTTACCGCGACGCCCAAGGCCGGGAGACAGAGCGCCTGGTGCGTCCCCTGCGGGTGAGCGAGCGTCGCGGCGTCCTCTACCTGGTCGCCCATTGCTATCGGCGCGATGACCAGCGCACCTTCCGTCTGGATCGTATCGTGGAGATGACGTTGGAAGCATAACGCGGCATAACG
>JBKHCQ010000467.1:0-2616 GCA_046541755.1 Anaerolineales bacterium
CGGATGCGCGAGTGGCTGGGCGACGAGGCCGACGCTCTCTTCGCGGCGATGAACAAGCGCGAAGTCGGCCTGCGTCTCAATCCCCGGCGCGGCGATCTTGAGAATCTGCGCGCCCGTCTCTCGGCGGCTGGATGGCAGACCTCGCCTGTGCCGTGGTGTCCCGCCGGCGCGTGGATGCCCGAAGATGAGATCCAAGAGATCGAGAACGCGCCGGGCAAGCATCCCTACCACACCGCCGGCGTCTATTATCTCCAGGACCCCAGCGCGATGGCCGCGGGCGTGATCTTGGATCCCCGGCCCGGCGAGTGGGTGTTGGATATGGCCGCCGCGCCGGGCGGAAAGGCCACGCACATCGCGGCGCGGATGGAGCAGCGCGGCGTGCTGGTGGCCAACGATGTCTCGCGCGGGCGCGCCTCCGTGCTGGCGAAGAATATCGAGCGGATGGGCGTGACGAACGCGCTCATCACCAACGAGACACCCGCGCGCCTGGCCGACCGCTGGCCCGGTCTCTTCGACGCGGTGCTGGTCGACGCGCCGTGCTCCGGTGAGAGCACCTTCGCGCGCGATGACCAGGCGGCGCGTCAATGGACGCTCGACGGTGTGCGCGGGTACGCCTACCGCCAGGGGCAGATTTTGGCCCAGAGCGCGCGGCTTGTGCGTCCCGGCGGACGGCTGCTCTACGGCACCTGCACCTTCTCGCCGGAGGAGAACGAGGGCGTGATCGCGGCCTTTTTAGCCGAGCACGAGGACTTTGAATTGCTGGGTCTTCCCGCGCTGCCGGGGCTGCAACCGGGGCGACCCGAATGGATCGACGCGCCGGGGATGTTGGCGCGCGCGGGTCGATTCTGGCCGCACCTAACGCCCGGCCACGGCCACTTCTACGCGCTCTTACATCGCGCCGGCGAGCCGACGCGGGCGCTGCCGGCGCGCTGGACGGGGACGCGGGTGCCGGGGCGCGTGCTGCGCCGCTATCGCGAGGGCGTCGGCGCCGCGCTGCGGGATGATCCGCCAGAGGCGGGCCTCTACCTCGCGATGCCACACGACCATCTCTACATCACGCCGCTGGCGCCCGATCTGTGGGAGGGCCTGCACGTGCTGCGGCCCGGATGGTGGGTCGCGTCGCTGCGCCATAACCAGGTGAACGCGGATCACGCGCTGGCGGTGGCCATCCGGCCGGAGGCGGCGCGCGCTGTGTTAGACCTCGCGCCCGATGATCCGCGCCTGGCGCAATTCCTGCGCGGCAGCGGATGGCCCAGCGACGGCCCCCAGGGCGTCGTGCTCGTCGCCGTCAATGGCTTTCCACTCGGATGGGCCAAGCGGAGCGGCGGACGACTTCACAGCCGCTATCCAATGCACCTGCGGAAATAATTCTGTAATTGTTTAGCTTTATCTTTATGAGGAGATCAAGGTGCAACGCACTTGGACTTCAGTAACCGTTAGGTCTGATGCAGTCCATGCTTGATGATAGGCCCAAAAGTGCGTTGCACCTCACAAGACTAAACAGTTACATAATTCATCATTCGCAATTCCAAATTCGCAATTTTTATATCTTTTTTATATCTTTTTATATCTATGGAGGCGTAGCATGAAAGGTATCTCCCACTTCATCACCGGCGTCGCGATTGCCTCGTTTTTCCCGGAGGTGATCCACATGGCGCAGGAAGGCTCGCTGATCCCGATGATGGGCGGCATCGGCGGAATCCTGCCGGACACGATGGATTTCAAATTCGCCCGTTACTGGGAGAAGTTCGAGGTGGAGATTGATCCCGGCCTCGAGCCGGACGCCGAGCCCATCGCCGATGAGCTGGTCGCGGCGATGCGCCGCGCCTACGAAAGCGGCGAGGATCAGAACGTCATCGCGCACACGATCCGCGTGGGCGCCGATCTGTGGCGCGAGTACGTCATCCGCTTCGCGCCGGAGAGCAACGAGATCGCCGTGAGCATCGGGCCGCTGGTCAACACGGGCCAGGTGGCCTACGCCGGCACCGAGCCGGAGGGCGCGGTCGAAGTCCGCCGCAAGGTCGGCGTGCCGATGATCCACACCTACAGCGACGAGTATCGCGTGAACATCTTCACCGGCCCAACCTTCCGCTTCGCCCGCGAGCATGACGAGCTGGTGGTGCATTTCTTGGATTGGCACCATCGTTGGACGCACAGCCTGCTGCTGGCCTTGGTCGTCGGCGCGGCGATGGGGCTGCTCCTGGCCCTCTTCGCCGGCCCCACCGTGGGCCTCTGGGGCGGGATTCTCACCTGGCTGGGCTTCTCCGGTCACATCCTGGAGGATCAGATGGGGCACATGGGCAGCAACCTCTTCTGGCCGCTCATGCACCGTCGCATCCCGGGGCCGGGTCTGATCCACGCGGGCGACGCGATTCCCAACTTTCTCACCGTGTGGACCTCGGTCGCGCTGATCCTCTTCAATTTGGATCGCTTCGCGCCGCAGCCGCGCTTACCCCAGGCGCTCTATTTGCTGCTGGCAATCGGCCTGCCGTGGCTGATCCTGGGCGGCAAGTACGCGGGCGAGAAAATGAAGGCGCAAACGCACTCCAAGGAGTATCTGCGCCAGGCGGATATGATCGCGGATGCTCAAGAGGGGAGTGTGTAGATGGGAATGGA
>JBKHCQ010000468.1:0-2605 GCA_046541755.1 Anaerolineales bacterium
TTCACAAATGGCATGTAGATGATCTGCATCGCGCGATCCAGGACGAACTCTTTGACATCAAAGACCGGCTCGCCCACGTCGTTGAAATAGCGAGCGCGGTAGAAGAAATCCATCTGGTGCGGGTGAATCAGGCCCAGGACGGCGGGGGTGTGAAGTTTTTCTGCTATATGGATGCCCGGAATGCGCCCTAGATAGTTGAAAACCAGCGCGTCGGCGTCTTGGCAGGCTTCCCATGTTGCTTCCAAGGTCTCAAAGGCGATATCGCGCGCCAGCCGATAGAGCGATGGCAGATGAACTCCGGCGCTCTTTTGACCTTGCCAAGCGGTGCGCAAATCTAAAGGGATGGAATGGGTCTTCAGGCCATAGCTCTCTACGAATTTGCAGTAACTGGCGTGGGTCGCAACCTTGACTGTGTGCCCCGCCGCCTGGAGGCCCAGGCCGAAGGCGACAAAGGGCTGAATATCCCCGCGTGTACCGAAGGCTATGATGACCACTTTCATATTGACCTCTTGATCTCTTGACCTCTCGCCCTCACGAAATGGCGGCTCTTTCCCTGTTGATAGTGGGGACACGATAAGACTGGAAAATGATCAGCGCGGTCAGTGCGGCCAGGCCGCCGAGCACCCCGGCTATCTTGATCCCCAACGGGCCGCGTGGGCCGGTCGCATCGCGCCCCAGAACGAGCAGCACGGGTAGGATGATAGCAACTGTGTTATACATGATTTCGTTGATAAAGTCCAGCGCGGCGTAGTAAGCGCCTTCCCGCCGTTGTCCGGTGAGCTGGGCGTCATATTCGATGATCTCGCCCATAAAGGCGGCCTTCAGCACCGTCGCGCCGCCCGTGGTCAGCCCCAAAATCGCGGCCCAGATGAGGCCGGGAATGATCCGAGGAATGGACATCCATTCTCCGAATAGGAGCAACATAGGCCCTACTAAGATGGAAATAAGCAGATTGGCGTAAAAGACGCGCCGCTTGCCCCACCGCTTGGTAAGGCGCGTCGCCGTCAGATAAACCAATAACGTTGTGGCTAATCCCGCGACGTAGAAGTAGACGGTGTCGCCGGGTGTGAGGAGCAGTAATTCGGTGACGATGAAAGGGAACATGCTATGGATCAAAGTCTGGCCGCTCATACTCAAGGTGTTGGCTGTCGTGTAAACCAAGAAAGGGCGATTTTTTCTGATGAGCTGGAAGCTTTCGCGCATACTGAATTGTTTTCTGGTATCTATTTTCGAGTCGGGGCGTTCCCGGAGAACGAGAAACGGGAGGTAGAAAAGCGGCAGGGTCAACAGAGCGTAGATCATGACCGTGGGTAGGTATCCCCAGTGTTCGATGCCGATGCCGGCGAAGCTCCCGATCATCAGCCCGACCGGCGGCAAGATCCCGGCCCAAGCTGAAAGCTTCACCCGCTCTTGATCCGTCTGGCCCAGCTCTGGCAGCAGCGCCTCATTGGGCACGTGCTGGAATGAAGCTACGACATTATGTATGATCAGGATGGCGGCGAGATAGTATAAGTTCAGTGTGGATTTTGACTGATGGGGCGGCGTCCAGATTAGGATGAAGAGGAGCAGCCGAGGCAGGCCGGCGACGAACATAAAAGGCAGGCGCCGTCCCCACCGGGTGCGCGTCCGATCTGACCAATGGCCGATGGGTAATTTGACGGCGATGTCTATGAGTGCGTTTAGCGTCATCAAGAGGCCGTAGAGAAATCCCACCGGGATCAGCGCGACGCCATCGGGCGGGAAATAGTAATAGTTTTGCCAACTGTTGATTACCTCCCAGATGATCGCGTCGCCCATCCCGATCAGGCTGTAGAAGATGCCGGTCTGGGCTAATGAGCGACTGTTTGCCTCTCGATCAGTCATAAGGTTGGGAAAGGGGTTGAAGCAGGATGTTGATGGCGGATAGGTCGCGCACGCTGCCCGCGTCCAGATCATGATCCTCGCGCTCGCGATCCACGTGGTAGGCGCGGAGGCCGGCGGCGCGCGCGCCCGCGACGTAGGCCGGCACGTCGTCGAAGAAGAGACATGCCGCCGGGGGGACGCCCAACTTCCGCGCTGTGATCTCGTAGGCGGCGCGGGCGGGCTTTTCGGCGCCGATGACGGGCGCGGCGCACGCTGCATCCACCAGATCGAGCAGCCCCACCGCCTCCAGCGTCGCTTCGATATTGGCCAGGTCGAAGTTGGAGAGGACGCCCACGCGCAGCCCGTGGACCTTGGCGATTTCCATCGCCGGGCGCGCGTCGGGGTAGGCGCGGAAGACGGTGGTATAGTCGAATTGGTGGAGTTGCTCGCGCTGCGCCGCCGGGAGCTCTAGTTCATCGGCCAGATGCTCCCAGAAGAGCGTGAACATCCGCGCTTCCTCCTCCGCGTTGGTCGGGACGCCGTGCTCGTGTTCCCACGCCCACCAGCGGTCCGTCAACTCCTCGACGGAGAGCGGCAGGATCGCAAGGAGCGAGGTCATCACCACGCGCGTATCGAAATAGGTGAGGACGCCGTCTCGATCAAAAATCACCGCTCGAAGGGTCATAGATCATACCTGCTGTTAGCTCATTAACAAAATTATAACCAAATTATAAGCCGAAAGCCGAGGAGCGCAAATGCTATC
>JBKHCQ010000469.1:0-2604 GCA_046541755.1 Anaerolineales bacterium
CCAATGAACTACTTAACTCACGAAGCATTCAACCGCGCGCGCGATTTCCTCAAGATCCAGGCGAGGCCGTTAGATCGCGCGCTCTTCGAGCATCGATTTGAGGACGCGCCCGCCGAGCGCGTGGCCGCCGAACTCTCGCGCTACCAGAACGCCGATGGCGGCTTCGGCCACGCGCTCGAGCCGGATGTGCGCACGCCGCATTCGTCGGCGCTGGCGACCGGCATCGGCCTGACGCTGCTCAAGGATCTGGGATTCTCGCCCGCGCATCCGATGGTGGCCCAGGCGGTGGTCTACCTAAACGATACCTTTTTGGAAAATGAGACGGCCCAAGTCTGGCGCGCAATCCCGCCGGAGGCCAACGATGCGCCGCACGCGCCCTGGTGGCACGACGAGGTCAAAGAAGGGGAAAGTAGCCTGGCCCAGACCTTCGATAACTTCGTGATCGTCCCCCGCGCGCAGATCGTGGGGCTGCTGCACCACTACGCGCCGTTAGTCCCGCCGGATTGGCTCGACGCCGTGACCGAGGCCACCATCGCGACCATCGAGACGCTGGACGCCAAGGCCTTCGGCGGGGGCGGCGACACCCTGCGCTACGCCTTGGATCTGGCGGAGACGGCGGCCCTGCCCGCGCCCTACCGGGATCACCTGACGCCGCATCTGCGCGCCGTGGCGGACGAGATCGTCTGCCGCGACCCGGCGGCCTGGTCGAGCTACTGCCCCACCCCGCTCAAGATCGCGCCGACACCAGATTGCATTGTAGCGGATGTGTTTCACGACGCCTTGCAAGCGCATCTGGACTACGTCATCGCGCACCAGACCGAGGCGGGGACGTGGGAACCGACTTGGTCGTGGGGCGACGCCTATCCCGACGCCTGGGCGGAGGCGAAGCGCGAGTGGCGCGGCCATCTCACGCTGGAGACGCTCACCTCGCTTCACGCCTTCGGCCGTCTTAAGAGCGCGCCGTGAGGTTTTATGGCTAAAAGTGAATTCACCTTAGAGAAAACCTACCCCTATCGTCGCAGCGGGCCGGTGCGCTGGATCATCTCGCACCTGATGCGCTATCCCCTCCTGCCCCTGGGCACGATCTTGGCCGCCGTGGCGAACAACTGGGCCTACAGCTACCGCCAGGTGCTCATTGGCGAGGCCTTCGATCTGATCACCACGCCCGGTTGGGAGAACGCGGCGCTGCTCACCTTGGCGCTTGCTCTCACGGCGGCGGCATTTGGTCAGGGCCTCACCGGGCTGGCGCGCAACTTCTTCGTCGAATACTTGGCCCAGCGCATCGAGCGGGACACGCGCGACGAGTTGTACGTCAGCCTGCTGGGCAAGAGCCAGACCTTCCACAGCAAGCAGCGCATCGGGGATATTATGGCGCGCGCCACCAACGACGTGCGCCAGCTTAACTTGATGTTCAGCCCCGGCATGATGCTGATCACCGACTCGGCGATGGCCATCGTCGTGCCCATCGCCATGATCGCGCAGCTCAACTGGCGGCTCCTTTTTATGCCCCTCATCTTCGTCGTGCTGTGGGCCATCACGGTGGCGGATTACAACCGCCGCCTCAAGCCGGTCAGTCTGGCGCAGCGCGAGCAGTTTGGCGAGATGAACGCCAGCCTGGCCGAGGCCATCGCCGGCATCGAGGTGGTCAAGGCCAACGCGCAGGAGCGCCGCGAATGGTTGCGCTTCATTCGTAACGCGCGCAAGTTCCGCGACTACTTCGTCGAGCAGGGCAAGATCCAGGCCAAATACTGGCCGATGCTGGTCTTTACTTTTTGCTGGACCGGCGGCTTCCTGCACGCGCTGCTCCTCTGGCGCGCGGGCGGCATCAGCCTGGGGCAGGTCGTCGCCTTTATGGGGCTGATGGGCACGCTGCGCTTCCCCACGTTCATCTCGATCTTCTCGTTCAACCTGGTGCAGTTGGGCATCGCCAGCGCCGAGCGCATCTTGGAACTGATCAACACGGAGACGGAGTTAGACGAAAACGAGGCCGGCGTCGCCCGCCCGGTGGAGGGCGAGGTCGTCTTCGAAGAGGTCAGCTTCAGTTACGCCGGCAATCCCGTGCTGGAGGAAATCAGCTTCACGGCGCGCCCCGGCGAGACGATTGCCATCGTGGGCCAGACCGGCTCCGGCAAATCGACGCTCACCCGCCTCATCAATCGTATCTTCGATGTGGATAGCGGGCGCGTGCTGGTCGATGGCGTCGATGTGCGCGATTGGCGGATGGCGTCGCTGCGCTCGCAGATCTCCACCATCGAGCAGGATGTCTTCCTCTTCTCGCGCACGCTGGCCGAGAACATCGCCTTTGGCTGCGCGGACGCGGATCAGGCCGCGATTGAAGAGGCGGCCCACGCGGCCCAGGCCCACGACTTCATCACCGGCTTCGAGAAGGGCTACGAGACCGAGGTCGGCGAGCGCGGCGTGATGCTCTCCGGTGGCCAGCGGCAGCGCATCGCCATCGCCCGCGCCTTCCTCACCGATCCACGCATCCTCATCCTGGACGATTCCACCAGCGCCATCGACAGTGCCACCGAGGATCAGATCCAGCGCGCGATGCGCCGCATCTCCAGCGAACGAACCACCTTCATCATCACCCACCGCCTCAGC
>JBKHCQ010000470.1:0-2600 GCA_046541755.1 Anaerolineales bacterium
GGGGAACGATGTCAGAATTAAAACGCTGGTTTAGCAAGCTCTGTTCGGTGCAGGATCGACGCAAATCCCAGCCGCGCACGCGATCGTATGAATCGGATGCGTTGGCGGTGAAGTTGGAGCAGATCAAAGAGGCACAGAAGCATCAGGAACAAGACTCTCAGCAGGATCGGGGGTGATTTGGGTGGATCACGCGCGTCTGGCGGAACTGGCCCAAGCGTTGGGTGATGCGGCGCAGTTGAATGCGCCGCTGGCTTCGTACTCGCGGGCCGGCATAGGCGGGCCGGCGGATTTGCTGGTCGTCGCGCGTGATCCAGCGACCTTGGCCTCGGCCGTGTGCCTGGCGCGGGAGGCCGATGTGCCGTGGCGCATCTTCGGCGGCTTGACCAACATCCTGTTGCCCGATTCGGGCCTACGGGGCGTCGTGATCCTCAACCAGGCGACTGCCGCGAACTTCGACGCGGCGACGCATCGCGTGCGCGCCGCGTCCGGCGCGGTGATGATCAAGTTGGCGCGCGAGGCTGTCCGGCGCGGGTGGGGCGGCTTGACCTGGGCCGTGGGCCTGCCCGGCACATTGGGCGGCGCGGTCGTCAACAACGCCGGCGCCTTCGGCGGGGAGATCGCGGGGACGCTGGTCGCCGCCGAGGTGTTAGGCCCGGAGAGCGAGACGCGCGAGGTGGATGCGTCGTGGTTCGATTTTCGCTATCGATGCAGCAAGCTCAAGGGCGCGGGCGACGCCTGGGTGGTGTTGGCGGCGACCTTGCAGCTTCGGCCGGGGACGCCGAGCCATCTGGCGGCCAAAGCAGCGGAGTACACCGAGCGTCGGCAGCGCACGCAGCCGCCGGGCCGGACGTTGGGATCGACCTTCAAGAATCCACCGGACGATTACGCCGGGCGCTTGATTGAGGCGGCGGGTCTCAAGGGCCATCAAATCGGCGGGATCAAGGTCTCGGAGCAGCACGCGAATTTCTTGATCAACACCAACCCAGAGGGGGGCGCCGCCGCCAACTATCGCGCGCTGATCCGGGTGGTGCAGACCCAAGTCCAGCAGCAATTCGATGTGTGGCTGGAACCGGAGATCGAGATGCTGCCGGAGGAATCGCGGCGGTTTTAGATATTGTGGAACAAGTCGCACCTATTAGCTCAAAGCCCCCGTCTCGGGGGCGTCTATAAAGCGAGAAAGACGCTTTTGGCCATCCCCGGGGACGGGGACTGGGAGCTTTTTTGAATAGCGTGTCACTTTTGCCGTAATGTGGTTTTAGGTAGGCGCTCAAAAACTTCCCGGACTGAAGTCCTGAGAGAGGCGCTAACGCGCCGGTCGACCGCCTGCGCGGGCGCTGAAACCGTCCCCGCTCAGATTGATACACAATTTTAACACAAACGTATACGGAGTTAGACTAAGGTAAGATAATATGACGGAAAAGATCAAAGTGGCGGTGCTGTTCGGAGGCCGGTCGGGCGAACACGAGGTGAGCATTATGTCGGCGCGCTCTGTGATGTCGGCGTTGGATCCCGAGAAGTATGAGATCATCCCCGTGGGGATCACGCGCGAGGGCGCGTGGATCACGGGCGAGGATCCGATGCGCGCGCTGGAGCAGGAGGCCTTTGAATCGACGCAGCTTGCTGCGATCTTCGCCGATCCCTCGCAGAAGGGGTTGTGGGCCGGCGTCGGCGAGAAAGGCGAGGGGGAGAAAGTCGCGGACGCTCCCCTAGTCGAGAACGGCGCTGAGGCTCAACAACTTGCCACGCTCTCGCGCGTGGACGTGGTCTTTCCCGTCTTGCACGGCACCTTCGGCGAGGATGGCACGGTGCAGGGGCTATTGGAGCTGGCCGGCGTGCCCTACGTGGGCGGCGGCGTCCTCAACTCCGCGCTGGCGATGGACAAGATCGCGTTCAAGGCTGTGGTGCAGGCGCACGGCCTGCCTATCCCGGCCTACGTCTGGTCGACGCGCCGCCATTGGGAGGCTGATCCCGACGCGCTGCTGGACAAAGTCGAGGCCGAATTGGGCTATCCCGTCTTCACCAAGCCCGCGAACCTAGGCTCCAGCGTGGGAATTCGCAAGTGCCACAACCGCGAGGAACTGCGCGCGGGCCTCGACGAGGCCGCGCGCTATGATCGCCGCCTGCTGGTGGAGATCGCCGTGCCGGAAGCGCGGGAAATCGAAGTGAGCGTCCTGGGCAACGAGGAGCCGAGCGCCTCGGTACCGGGCGAGATCATCCCCAGCCGCGAGTTTTACAGCTACGAGGCCAAATATTTAGATACGGGCGCGGACGCCTCCGACCTGCTGATCCCGGCGCCGCTGGATGAGGCCCTGATCGAAGAGATTCAGGAGATGGCGGTGCAGGCCTATCGCGTCATCGACGGCGCGGGGATGGCGCGCGTGGATTTCCTGCTGAGCGACGCGACGGGCAAGGTCTATCTCAACGAGATCAACACCATTCCCGGCTTCACCACCATCAGCATGTACCCTAAGCTCTGGGAAGCGTCTGGCATCCCCTACGCGCGTCTGCTGGATTGGTTGATCGATCTGGCGTTGGATCGCCACGTGGAGAACGCCCGGTCGGAGCGGGTGTATCGATCGGCAATGCAGGAATAGTTTGAA
>JBKHCQ010000471.1:0-2560 GCA_046541755.1 Anaerolineales bacterium
GGATGATCTTCCAGGCTGCTGAAGGCGACTTCGCGGCAGAAGGGCACGTCGGCGCGGTCAAGGCCGCCAACCCTTGCTTCACAATGGACAAGGATTACGACTACCGCATTGCTTACCTCTCCTTCGGTTTCGAGGGGATAAACAACCCGGTGCAAGGCTCGATTATGGGGCGCGATCGCAACACGTTGATGGCGGATCTACTGCGCTTCCTCTGGTCGGAGCCGACCGCGGAATTGATGGATGCCTCGGGCGAGATGGGTGAGTCGATTGTGTTGACCGCTACGGCTGAATCTCTAAGCGACCACACACTTCAGATGTCAGAAATCGTAGCTTATGAATGGAACTTCGGCGACGGCTCGGACATCATCACGACCGACGTCCCGACAGTTACCCATACCTACGAGAAGGGTGGCGAGTATACGGCGAAGGTCTTGGCGGTGGATTTCTACGGCCACAAGGCTCTCGCCGAAGGCACCGTGACAGTGGAGGGTGACTACTACATCTACCTCCCGCTGGTAACCAAGAACTTTGGCGACTAGCCGTCTCTTGTCGTAATGTCGTAGCGCAGTAAAGAGACGAAACATCACAGCGGAGGGGGCGCAAGCTCCCTCCGCTTTTTTCATGCCCTCCTCGTGGGATGTGGTATCATGACGGGCAATGGCTAATGATAAAGATAACCTCCGCCGCCGATTGCGACGCTTGGGCGTCGTCAAAGGCTTCCGTGATATAGAAGCGCGCCAGGCGCAAGCCCCCGCGCCGCGCGGGGATGGCGCGTTGCCCGGCGCCGAGATCGCCACCGAGCATGGCGCGCTCTGGGTGGAGCAGCGAACCTATCCCGGCGAGCATCGTCACGGCGGCTATCCCTTGGCGGCGCTGGCGTCGCTACCGGCGGATGCGCCGGCCCTCTTGGGCGTCCCGGAGTTGGGCGCGCATCCCGCCTTTTTGGATACCGAGACGACCGGACTATCGGGCGGCGCGGGCACACTGGCCTTCCTCATCGGCGTGGGCGTCTGGCGCGAGGAGCAGTTGGCGCTTCACCTCATCTTCATGCGCGATCCCGCCGAGGAGTCGGCCGCGCTGCGCTACCTGGCCGAGATTCTGGAGCCGGTCACCAGCCTCGTCACCTTCAACGGCCTGGGTTTCGATGCGCCGATTTTAGAGAGTCGCTTCGTGCTCAATCGGCTCTCGCCCGGTTGGATGGCGCTGCCCCATTTGGATCTCCTGCCCGTGGCCCGGCAACTCTGGCGCGATCATCTCCCCTCCCGGCGCTTGATCGCATTGGAGAAAGAGATCTTATCCGTGGCTCGCGCCGAGACGGATCTGCCCTCGTGGATGATCCCCGGCCTCTATCGCCAGTACCTCCGCACGGGCGATGCGCGGGAGATGGCGCGGATCTTCTACCACAACCGCGTCGATGTGCTGAGCTTGGTCACGCTGTTGGCGCACACCGGGCGGATGCTGACCGCGCCGCATGAGATGGCGCTGGCCGCTGCCGAGTGGGCCGGGGTGGGGCGGATGTATGATCGCGCCGCGCGGGAGGACGACGCCTTCGCCGCGTGGGAGCGCGCGCTTTCCGGCGAGTGTGAGATGGAGGAGCTGGCAGCGGAGGCCGCCGCGCGCCTCTGGCGGGAGATGGGCCTGCGCTACAAGCGCCGCGAGGCGTGGCCGCGGGCGCTCGAGATCTGGCAACAGTGGATCGATTGGCAGCCGGATGCCGTGGAGCCGTTGGTCGAGCGCGCGAAGTATCACGAGTGGATGACCTGCGATCTGCCGGCAGCCTTGACCGCCACTCAAGAGGCCCTGCGCCGCGCCGAGCGCCATCCCCAGGGACTGCGTCGGCGGCGCACCTTGGCCGAATTGCACCATCGCCGCGAGCGCCTCGAGCGCAAACTGGCGGATTCGGAGCCAGAGAGCGAGTAACCCATATTTTTATGTTCTTAATTTGTCATTTAATCATTTTCCAGTATCATCATGATGGTAGCCGTTATGGCTGAGCCGCTACGACGCTGAGCCGCTGAGCCGCTAAGACGCTGAGACGCTATGATGAAAGGAGACCCCACATGCGATTACTATTAGCAACCCATAACCGAGGGAAGCGCACAGAGTGGCGGGCGTTGTTGGACGGCCTGTCGCTGGAGATCTTGCTACCGGATGATGTGGGCTTGCGGCAGGATGTCGAGGAGACCGGCGCGACCTATACGGAGAATGCGCTGCTCAAGGCCCGGACGTTGGCCGCTGCTTCCGAGTTGCCCACACTGGTCGATGACTCCGGCCTGGAGGTGGATGCGTTAGATGGCGCGCCGGGCATTCGATCCGCGCGCTATAAGCTCGGCTCCGATGAAGTGCGCTACCGCGCGCTTCTTCAGGCCCTTGAGGGCGCGCCGCCCGCCGAGCGCGGCGCGCGTTTCCGCTGCGTCGCGGCGCTGGTCTTGCCCGATGGCCGGCATTTCATCACGGAGGGCGTCTGCGAGGGCGTGATCATGCTCGCGCCCCACGGGGAAGGCGGCTTCGGCTACGATCCCGTCTTCTATCTGCCGGAGCTGGGCAAGACGATGGCGCA
>JBKHCQ010000472.1:0-2555 GCA_046541755.1 Anaerolineales bacterium
CTGGCTGACCTTCGCAAGGTTCTGCTGCTCCTTGCGAAGGTTCCAGAAGGATCGTGATATCCAAGGAAGTAACGCCCCGGACAAGATACCTTGGCCTGAAAGGCTCCTGGCTGACCTTCGCAAGGTTCTCGTGAACGAAAGGAGTGGACGTTGACCCCTCAAATAAAAGCTGAGACGACGGCTGAAACACTGGAACTCGAACTTCGCACCCACCGGCCGGCGGGCTGGCCCGATCTGCCGGAGAGCTGGATCTTGCCGCGCTACGACGGCCTCTCCGTGGGGAACCTGGCGGCGACCTCGGCGCGGGCGTTGGGCGCGACGCTGACCGCTGCGCTGCCGCCGCTGCGCGCGGATCTGTTGGGCGATCTGACCGCCGGCGTCGAGCGCGTGGTGCTCGTCGTGATCGACGCGCTGGGCTGGCTACAACTCCAGCGCGCGATGGCGCGCTATCCCGATCTGGTCTTTCACAAGTTGGCGGAATCGGGCCGCCTGCTGCCCATCACCACCGCGTTCGCCTCCACCACCACCAGCGTCCTCAACACCATCTGGAGCGGCCAGCCGCCGATCCGCCACGGCGTGTTGGCCTACGAGATGTTCCTGCGCGAGTGGCTGATGGCCGTGGAATCGATCTCTTTTTCCACCACCCACGAGCCGTTCGGGAGCCGTCTGCTGGATTGGGGCTTCGAGCCGGAGAAGTTCGTCCCCACGCCGACGTTGGGGATGCAATTGGCGGGGCAAGGGCTGGGTTCCTACGCGCTGACCTTCAAGGATTTTGTGGAGACGCCCCTGGCGCTGATGAACTATCGCGGCGCGCGGGAGGTCTACGGCTACGCCCACGCTTCCGATTTTTGGGTCTCGTTGCGGCGGATGCTGCGCGAGCGCGCGGGCGAGCGCTGTTTCATTGGCGCCTACTGGAGCGCGGTGGATACGCTGGGGCACATGTACGGCCCGTTGGATGAGACCGGCGAGGCGGAGATCTGCTCCATCGCCCATCTGTTTGAGACCTTCTTCCTGGATAAGCTGTCGGCGTCGGCGCGCGAGAGGACGCTCTTCCTGCTCACCGCCGATCACGGGCAGATCACGACCTCGTCGGAGGTGGGTTTCCTGCTGGATGATCATCCAGAACTGCGCGACGCTCTGTTCCTGCCGCCGCTGGGTGAGGCGCGCGTGCCGTTCTTCTACGTGCGCCACGGCGCCTATGATCGCGTGTGGGCCTATCTCCACGAGCACTTCGGTGAGCATTTCGTCTTCCTCTCGCGCGCGGAGGTGATCGAGCGCGGGCTGCTGGGGCCGGATGGCGGGAAGATGCACACGGAGGCGCCGCATCGCTTGGGCGATATCGTCGGCATCGCGCGCCGCGAGGCGTTCCTCACGCGCGATCCGGAGCGTCTGGAGAAAGCGTTGCGGGGTCAGCACGGCGGCCTGACCGCCGAGGAGATGATGATCCCGCTGTTGGCCGCGCGCTTGGATGCGTGACGGATTTTATCGGATTGGATGAGGATAGGAGAGAAGAGAAAGGGAGGGATGTGATGCGGAAAGTTAAACTGGTTTTGGTTGGCGTGGGCAATTTAGGCCGGCGTTTCTGCGAGATTTTGCAGAGCAAGGGCGCTGATCTGGAGCGGCGCTATGGCCTGGCCTTCGAGGTGGTTGGCGCAGCGGATAGCGGCGGCGCGGCCTATGCGCCGGAGGGCTTGGCGTTGGCGGATATCGTGCGCCTGAAGGAGCAGGGCGGATCGGTCGCCGACGACAAGGCGGCGGGACGGCCCGATTGGGACGCGCTGACCTTGGTCGAAGCGGCGGAGGCGGACGTGCTGTTGGAGGCCTCACCCGTCAATTTGGAGGCTGGCGGCGAGCCGGGCCTCTCGTGCATCCGCGCGGCGCTGCGCAAAGGCATGCACGTCGTGACGCCGAACAAAGGCCCGCTGGTGCTGGCCTATCGCGACCTGCACAATTTGGCGGCGGCGGAAGGCGTCAAACTGCGCTTTGATGGTACGGTCGCCGGCGGCTTGCCCGCGATCAACTTGGGCCGGCGCGATCTGCGCGGCGCACAAATCCACGGGTTGGAGGCGGTCCCCAACCTGGTAACCGGCTACGTGATGGATATGTTGGCCGAGGGCCTGTTGTGGGACGAGGCGCTGGCCCGCGCTCGCGATGAAGGCGTGCTGGAGGCCGACGCCGCTTGGGATCTGGAGGGCTGGGACGCGGCGGCCAAGTTAGTCATTATGGCCAACGCGATCTTGGACTATCCGGCGACCCTGGACGACGTCGCAATCACGGGGATCACCGAACTGAGCGAGGAGGATTTGCAATCGGCGCGGGATCGTGGCTACCGCTATCGGCTGCTGGCCCGCGCGGAGCGCCGCCCAGATGAGGCGTACAACCTCTCCGTGGCGCCGGTACCGCTCTCGCCGGCGCACTCGCTGGGCCGATTGGGCCATAAGCAGATCGGCGTCATCTTCGCCACCGACATCTACGGTACCATCACCGCCATCATCGATGAGCCAACGCCCATCCCCTCCTCGGCGACGATGCTGCGCGATCTGTTGGACATCTAC
>JBKHCQ010000473.1:0-2545 GCA_046541755.1 Anaerolineales bacterium
TCGATGAACCTATTGGGGCCTTCGAGATTCTCGCGCAACCTTCGCAAGGGTAAAAAGAGGAGATACTGTGGATCACCAACAAAAATTAGACGACACGAACGCCATCAAGGTCGCGAACAACATCTGGTGGGTGGGATTTGCCGATTACGAGGCGGGCTTTTCCAACAATCCCTATCTATGGGTCGATGACGACGGTGTGGAAGCCATTCTCATCGATCCAGGGCCGGGCCATCCCGCCTTCCGCGACATCATCTTGCAGAAGATTCGCCAGGTCATCGATCCGGCGCGTATCCGCTACCTTATCGTACATCACCAGGACCCCGATCTCTGCGGCGTGATCCCCTATCTCGAAAACATCCTCCATCCCGACGCCGTGATTTTGTCCCATCCCCGCACGACGCTGATGCTCCCCTACTACGGGCTGCGGAAGAGTGTGCTGCCCATCGGCGATGAGGATGTGCTGGAGATGCGCTCCGGGCGGCGGCTGATCTTCTATCACGCCCCGTACCTGCACTTTTCCGGCAATATGATCACCTATGATGAGACGACGCAATCGCTCTTTTCGGGCGACATCTTCGCCGTCTTCAACCGCGATTGGAGCCTCTACGCCGACAAAACCTACCTCCCGATGGTGAAGGCCTTCCTCGATCACTACACCGACAATCCGGAGGCGATCCGCTACGCCTATGATAAGATGAAGGCGCTGGAAATTCAGCGGATTCTACCGCAGCACGGCGGCATCATTCAGGGGGATGAGGACGTCGCGCTCTTCTTGGATTCCCTGCTGGAGACGGAGCCGGGCGAGCTGCTGCGCGAGTTGCAGAGCAAGCCCGATCCGGCGCAGTGTGGCGCGCTGTTAGCGGCCGGCCTGACCTATCTCCGCGCCCAGATGGACGACGCAACGCTCGCGGCGGATTCGCTCGACGCGCTGCTGGCGCTGGCGCAGGAGCACAAGCCGGGCGCCGTCTCCGCCGTGATCGAGATCATTGACCGGAAGGCGCGCGAAATCGGCGTGGCCGATCCGCTCACCTACGGGCGCACGCATCGCGCCGACGCCATCCAGGCCATCGAGAACACGCAGATCGTCGAGGCCGTCCGGCGCCGCTTCTTGAGTCGCCACTACGGCATCTCCGAGATCACCAGCGAGAGCACCAGCGACATTCTGAACTACGGCCTAATCTCCTTCAAGACCGATTTGGCCGTGATGTTCGTCGATATTCGCAACTTCACCCAATGGTGCGATGGCCGCCCCTCCGACGAGATCGTCATGACGCTCAATCAGCAGCACGAGGTGATGTCCAAATTGATCAACGCGAACGGCGGGCGGGTCAACAAGGTGCTGGGGGATGGTCTGCTGGCCTACTTCCCGACGCAGCATCTGGCCGATTGCGTCGATGTGGCGATGCGGATTCATCAGACGCTGGCGGAGAACAAAGCGCTGCTGCCCGTGGGCATCGGCTGCGACTTTGGCGAGGTGACGATGGGCGATATCGGCGAGGAGGCGCGCTTGGATTACACCCTTATCGGCACGCCCGTCAACATCGCCTCGCGGATGTGCAACGAGGCCGCCTCCGGCGAGATCGTGTTGACCGCGCGCTTCACGACGCAATTGGATGACGATCTGCGGGTCATGTTGCTCGATCAGCCAGGCTTCGAACAGCTCACCGTCCACCAAAAGCCCGGCGATCCAGAGATCGAAGGGGTGAAATTCGCGCCGCCAACAAATCAGCCTAAAGATTGATGCCCCGCCACGGAGAACGAGAGTTTAACGCAAAGGGGCAAAATCGCTAATTTTCTCAAACTTTAAACTTGCAACCTGCAACTTTTAACTGATTTCAAAGGGGAGGAACCGATGTCCCATTTTACGCGGGTCAGGACGCAAATTGTGGAGTTGGCCTATCTCAAGCAGGCGCTTGATGATCTGGAGTACCGTTACGAGGAAGGGCGGCTCAAGATTCGGGGCTTTATGGGCCAGAAGACGCCCGTCGATTTGAAGATCGACACCCAGGGCTACCCTATCGGCTTTCGGAAGGCGGGCGAAGCCTACGAGCTGATCGCCGATTGGTGGGGCGTGCGCGGCGTGAATCAGAATACCTTCCTGCAAGAGGTCACCCGGCGCTACGCCTATCACGCCGCGCGCGAGAAGTTAGAGGCGCAGGGCTTCGCCTTGGTCTCCGAAGAGGTTGAGGAGAATGAGCAGGTCCACCTGGTGCTCCGGCGGATGGTTTGAAATCTACTCTTGCGAAGGTTGCGCAGCGGTTCTCGATGCTAAACGCGGTGACTTTGACTGAGGGGCCACGGCTATCGAGGGCGCATCAGAACCTTCGCAAGGTTGGCCGTAATCTAACCTTGCGAAGGTTGCGCAGCGGTTCTCGATGCTAAACGCGGTGACTTTGACTGAGGGGGCACGGGTATCGAGGGCATATCAGAACCTTCGCAAGGGTGGCCGTGAAGGTTGGCCGTGAAGTTATATTCCCAAAAGGGGGGAAAAGATGGAACTCCAAGAAGTTGAGCTTTTTATCGCCAAGAACGGCGAGGTCCGAAT
>JBKHCQ010000474.1:0-2529 GCA_046541755.1 Anaerolineales bacterium
GAAGAGACACAGATTTTATACTGTAACCAGACCGCCGCGTTGATCTGGCAGCTCTGCGATGGGCAGCGGACGGCAGATGAGATCATCGAGATGCTGGCGGCGGCCTTCCCAGAGGCCGAGCAGCGCATTCGGGTGGAGGCGCCCGCGTCGCTGGAGAAGTTCCGGCAGCACGGTGTCATCGAGTTCGTGGATGGGTGACGCGCCGCCGCTGCAACGACGCCGGATCGTGTTGGGCGGCGTCGTCGTCGATGTCAGCTCTCGCGGGGCGCGGGCCGCGTCGCTGGTCGATTTTCTCCTGGGGCCTCAAGTTCGGTCTGGGGCTAGTCGCGTCGCCGCTTGGAGCGAGGAGATCGACGACGCTCCTCCCGTCCACTATCACCTCGCCTTCGATGATCGCCCCGTTGCCACGCTGTGTCGCAATGGCGCGTTGATCCACACCGGCGAATCGCGGGGCGCGGTCGCCGAGCTTCTCCTGGGCGAGATCGGGCGTCACCTCGCGACGCACGCGCGCGCCGGCCCGATGTTTCACGCGGCGGCGGTGGCGCTGGATCGAGAGCGCGGTGTGCTGCTGCCCGGCGTCATCGCTGCGGGCAAGACGACGCTGACCGCGTGGCTGCTGGCTTCCCAGGGGCTGGCCTATCTGACGGATGAACTGGTCTTTGTCCCGCAAGCGACCGCCACGCTGCGCGGCTTTTCGCGTCCCCTGAACCTCAAACCGGGCGGCTGGGCGGCGCTGCGACGCGAACTCGCGCCCGATTTTTTTGCCGCCGAGGCTTCTGGAGCAACGCTTTCCTATGACGGTGGCCTGCTAATCGCGCCCTCGGCGCTCACCCCGGTCTCGACGCGCGCGACGGCCCCGCTGCGCTTGATCCTCTTTCCGCACTACGCCCCGGACGCTGATTTCGAGCTGCGGCTGCTCTCCAGGGCACAGGCCGGCATGCGCTTGATGGCTTGCTTGGTCAACGCCCGCAATCTGCCCGCTCACGGCCTGGCCGAGATTGCACGCTTGGCGCGGCAGGCGCCGGCCTATGAACTCCGCTACGCCGGGCTGGATCAGTTGGCCGCGCGGTTGCCGCCGTTCTTCGCGCAATTTCCGCGAGCATAGCATAGGATTGCATTGCGGGGATAGTCTCCTGTGTTATACTAATTCTGGTTGGATTGGTTGCTGTTATTATGGGCGTTCTTGAGGAAATTCAGGGACGTCTTTCACCAGGAAAGGAGTGAACCATGGAATGTCACACCGATAAAAATTTATCGCCCGAAGAGAATGAAAAGCGCACGCTGAGCCGTCGCGAGCTGTTGAAAGTCCTGTTGGCCTCCGGCGGCGTGGCCGCGACCTCGATGTTGCTGCCGTGCGAGTGGACGTCGCCGGACGTGGACGTGGGCGTCTTGCCCGCTCACGCCCAAGTCTCGCCCACGGCTACACCCTATCCGACCGCCACGCCGGTCACGGGCGCCATCGTGGGCTGCTACACGATGAGCGCCGCTGGCGGCGGCAGCATCAGCCCTACCTCCACGCTGGATACCTATGCGGATGTGATGCAGCCCCTCGATCCGGGCGGCATCGAATTGCGCCGGACGATCATCCTGGACGAGCCGGGGCATCCCCAGAACGGCGTTGTGAATGTGACCACGGGCGATACCGACGCGAGCGGGCGATTTTCGCCGCCGGATTTCGACTTGAGCACCATCTCGCCGCCCATCTCCCCGGGGAATGATCGCATCCGCGTGCTGTGGGAGTTCGTCGATCCCACCGATGGCACCAACGACTGCCAGAACAACATCGATGTGGTGTGAACGCGACGAGGGATGAGCGAGAGCATCAAAATCACGCGCGGTAATACTCTGGTCAATACTTGGGGGTTGAATGCGGGCAGTTCTGTTTGATGAAAGGGTATATGCGATGATAACTGAGCTACTACCAAAGATACAATCTCTTCCCAAGGCTGATAAGTTGCGCTTAATGCAGTTTCTGGTGAGTGAAATAGCACGAGAAGAAGGCGTCATGCTTCAACCTGACGAAGCTTATCCCCTTTGGACGCCTTATGATGCATTTGAGGCCGCAGATACTTTGCTGCATCTTCTAGAAGAGGAGAAAGTTAATTACGATGCTTGAGGCGCAACGATTTGCTTTTACAGAGATTGAGAAGTCGCTTGGAGCTGCAAGTGGGTTGCCATATCTTCCCTTAACTCTACACTATCAGGGAGTAGCGCTTTCTGTATCTGGATTGCTAGATACGGGAGCAACTGTTAATGTGTTGCCTTACAATATCGGCAATCAGCTTGGTCTTATATGGGGACAACAAACGACATCCGTGCATTTAACCGGTAACTTGGCCAATTTTCAGGCTCGTGCATTGGTCCTCTCATCCAAGATCGGAGATTTTGCTCCCGTGCGTCTCGCCTTTGCCTGGACAAGGAATGATGAAGTTCCGCTCATCTTAGGACAAGTTAATTTCTTCCTAGAGTTTGATGCATGCTTTTTTCGCTCCAGAAAGATATTTGAGGTCAAACCCAAAGATTTATAAG
>JBKHCQ010000475.1:0-2529 GCA_046541755.1 Anaerolineales bacterium
AGAAGCGCAAGTCGGCTTCAAGCCGACTTTAGTTTCGAGACGGGTATTTCAATGCGTTATGGCGAAAATGACACACTACTCAAAAAAGCTCCCCGTCCCCGGGGACGGCTAAAAGCGTCTCTCTCGCTTTGCAGACGCCCCCAACCCTTCGGGTCTGGGATGAGGCTCTCGAATGCGCCTGAAATCGGATAAAGAGTTATACCGCCGGCGCCGGCGAATACCCTGGGGCCATATCCTGGTGATTTTGGCCTTTTTGGCGGCGGGCGGGTATTTGGCCTACTACATTTCCGACATTCGCGAGGGCGCCGTCGCGCCCGCGAACACGCCCACGCCGATGCCCACGCCAACGCCCTCGGCGCTTTCCCTCATTGCGGACGCGGAAGACGCTTACTGGGACGGCGATCTGGGCGCGGCGATCACGGCCTATCAATCGGCGTTGGATAGGGAGCCGAATCGCACCGAACTCTATCTAGAACTCTCGCGGCTCTTGATTTTCAGGGGCCGGCCGGAGCGCGGGCTGGAGATGGCGCGCGAGGCGCTGCGTCGTCAGCCGGAAAGCGCGATGGCGTGGGCGCTGCTGGGATTGGCCTACGATTGGTTGGGTGTCCCCCTGGAGGCTATCGAGGCGTGCGAGAGGGCGGTGGCGTTGGATCCGATGTTGCCGGAGGCTTATGCTTATCTGGCGGAAGCGTATATGGATGCCGGTCAGTGGTTCAATGCCAACGATGTCATCGATACAGCCTTAGATCTGGGCGAAAATAACGTCGATGTGCTGCGCAATTACGGCTATGTGCTGGAAAATCAGGGCAATTATTACGGGGCGATGGAGGCCTATCGCGATGCGCTGGCGCTCCAAAATCAGTTGGCGCATCTGCACCTCTCTATTGGACGCAATGCCAACGCGCTGGGCGACCTCAATCAGGCCTTGGACGCCTACGAGGAGGCGGTGCAGGCCGATCCCAGCAGCGCGGCGGCCTTGGATCGTCTGGGCTGGACCTATCTCCTGCTTGGCGAGTACGAGCGGGCGACGCAGGCGCTGGAGCAGGCGCTGGAGATCGATCCGACCTCCGGGGATGCCTACGGCCATCTGGGGACGCTCTACTTCCAGCAGCGGAATTACGAGGGCGCCATCAATATGCTCGAACCGGCGTTGCGCTACGGGGAGGCCAAGCCGCGTCGGCGCGCCGTCTTCTTCGTCATCACCCAGGAGGATACGGATAACGTGGGCGATGCGCCCCAGGGTCGCGAGATGGCGCGGGCGGCGTTGGTTCATCCCATCGATTTCGAGGCGCCGTTACGCGGTCAAATCCAGGGTGAGGAGATCACTGCTCAGATCCAGGGTCGCGTTCGGTTGGATGTGATGAATGGCAGCTATCGCTTCACCCTGCGCGGCATCCCGCCGGTCGCCGCCGGCAAGGTCTACATCGGATGGTTCATCCCGCTCTACTCGCCGGAAGGGTTGCTCATCCGCACCGAGCCGATTTTCCCCACGCCGGAGGGCCGGGTGGAGATGCGCGGGCAGACCGGCGCGACGAAAGGCCCGCCTATCGAGAATTACTACGTCCTGGCGCTCTCCTATTACCTCCTGGACGAGTGCGACCGGGCGATGCCCTACATCGAAATCGCCCTGCGCATCGATCCCAACGATGCCAACGTCCTTCAGACGCTGAGTCTCTGCCAATAACATGCCCCTTGCGAAGGTTGGACGAGAATCTCTGAATGCAATCGGATCACACCTGGCTAACCTTCGCAAGGGTGAGTGAGAGGATTCTCTTATGCAAACCCTTGCGAAGGTTGGACGTGAGTCTCAAAAAAGCTCTCAGTCCCCGTCCCCGGGGACCTTTCGAAAGCTTCTGAGAACTGGTAAGACGCCCTCGGGGACGAGGGCCGGGAGCGTTGCTGATAAGACCGAAGACGTCATCTTTCCCCTCGCGATGCTCCTCGCCCTGGCCCTGATCTACCGCCGCCTGCTGGCCGGATGGGTCATCGCGACGGGCGATCTGCACACTTACTTTTTCCCCTATTGGACGGCGGCCGCGCGCGCGTTCCAGGCCGGCCATCTGCCGCTGTGGAATCCCCACCTCTTTGCCGGCGCGCCGCTGCTGGCGAACTCCCAGGTCGGGGTCTTTTATCCCCTCAACTGGCCGCTCTGGCTGCTCTCCGGCCCGACCCTGCCGGGGATGGTGCGCACCTTGCACCTGAGCGTCGTCCTTCATCTGATGTTGGCCGCGCTGGCGACCTACGGCCTGGCGCGGCGCTGGCGGATGGCGGCGGGCGCGGCGGCGCTGGCTGGATTGCTCTACGCGGGCAGCGGCTATCTTGGCGTGCAGACCGAGCACCTCAATCAATTGCAGGGCCTGGCGTGGCTGCCGCTTGTCCTGCTGCCCGGCGACCGACGCGGCTGGCCCGCGCCGCTCTCCGTCGGGGCGATGGCGATGATCCTGCTGGCGGGCCACACGCAGACCGCCTTCATCGCGGCCCTCGCGGCGACGGTCTGGCGGCTGGGCATGGGCCTGCGGCGCGGAGATG
>JBKHCQ010000476.1:0-2527 GCA_046541755.1 Anaerolineales bacterium
GCGCTACCTCCGCTGTTCCCGTGCACCTGCCGCGCCGCGATGATCTCATCCAACACGGACGCGGAATACCATTCCGCGCTACATCCGCTGTTCCCGTTATGCGGTTTTACAAGCGTTGGTCAAAGGTCACGTTGAGCTGTAAAAGAAAAACCACAGGCCACCGGGCGTACTACGCCTAGGCGAAGTCGTCCTTCGGTGACTGGATTCGGCGAAGGCCGGTTTTGTAAAGGTAGCGGCGAATTTATTGCCGGGCTAACTAACCTGTTCTTCAAATGTTTCTAACGCCTTCAACAAGCGCTGCATCTGATAGCTGTTGGTGAGATCTCCGCGCGTGCGCTCCAAGACGCCGCGCAATTGATCGACGCGGCGGCGCAGCCCGCCGGTGATGGCGTCGGGATACCCGAAGGACATCAGCACCTCGTAGACCGCGTCCATCATCGCCAACAAATTCTCGGCCTCATCCATACGCTCCCGGCGCATCAGATCCAGGCAGCGGCGGCGCAACTCGCTGGCCGCCTCACAGACGCCATTGAGGTAGGCAGGATAGGGCGCGTTGATGGCGGCCACCAGCGGCAGGGGCCGCTCCGAGATCAGCACTAGGGTGATGTGCGCCTCGACCAGCTCTTTGAGCGCGTCTTGAGTGTAGCCCGCGTAATACAAATCCGGGTAAGGCGCGAGCATCTCCTGGAGCTTCGCGCCCAGCTCATCGGCCTGAGCGAGCAAGTCATCGGCTTCGTCCCACGCCTCGCGATGGCCGGATCGAATCGCGCTGGAACAGAGTTTGATCAGTCTCCGGCTTTGCGTCAGCGCCGCCTCGCGCACATCATTCCGCGCTTCGAAGTCCTCATCGGCGGCCGCGACTAGGTCGTCTAACCACGATTGCAATGCAGCGACCTTTTCTTTCGTCATCTCGCGTTCACTCCTGATCCGGCGGGCGCACGCCGCCGAAGAATGCTTGCGCCAGATCGTCCCCCTGCCCCGGAATCCGAATTTCGCCAAATTTGGCCTCGTACTTGGAGAGATTCTCCTGCAAGGCGCGCAGGAGCAACTTGGCATTCAACGGCGTTATCACGACGCGGCCCTTCACGCGCATCTTCGGCTGATTGGGCATCATCTGCCCCAAATCCAGAATCACCTCCGAGGGTGAGTGCGAAATCAGCGCGACGTTGGCGTAGATTGGCTCCAGATCACTTGGTAACTCCACATTGAGTGAGGGTTGTTGTTTTGAGCGGCCCATTTTTCAACCTCCCGGCGAAAATTAGCTTGGTATTAGTTTTGCATATAGTCGCATAAAAGAGCAGAGGAGCTTAGCTCCTCTGCTGTGATTACTGCGCGCTTTTTTTTGGAAATCCCAGATGACTACTGCTCGGCGTCCTCACACATCCCAATCGAGCGCCCGAAAGGCGATCAGAATGGAATATCATCCTCGGCGACGCCGTTTGCTTCATCGTATTCCGCATCAGAGGCGCCGCCCTGGCGACTCAAGAAGCGCACCACAAAGGCGGTCATCTCATAGGATGCGCCCCACGTGCTATCTTGGCGCTGGTAGACGCGCGGCCCGCCGGTCTCTGGATCGGGCTTGAGTTGCCCTTCACACAACACCTGACGCCCTTTGCTCAGGTACTGCGCGCAGGTCTCCGCTAACTTCCCCCACACGGTGACGCGAAACCACGCGGTCTCCTCGCCCTGTGAGCCGTCGCGGTTCGTCCAGCGACGGTTGGTCGCCACGCTCAGCGTCGTCACCGGCGTGCCATCCGGGGTATAACGCATCTCCGGATCTCGCCCTAAGTTTCCAACAATGATCAATTTCTGATAAGACATCGCTACGCCTCCTTTCACTGGATTCTTTGCTGTATTCTTCAGAATGTCACATATAAACTACCAAAAGTTAGTGTACCGCAATTAGAAAAAAGTGCAAGCTCATCGCTTAAAAGTTGGAGCTAACCATCCACTCCGAGCAAGGGCAAAATTTAGGGCGGGGTTCCTTCGATAAAATAAATCAGTCCATCGGCGATGCCGCGCGCCACAACCTCCGGACGCTCGGTGAGAATCTCGCGGTCGTCTAACAGAAAACCCACCTCGATAATCACGGCCGGGGTGCTTGGATCAATCTCGTAAAAGGCGTGGTAGCGGGTCATATCATAGGTGATCGTGTGCGGATCGAATTCCAACCCCGTCCGCGCTTGATAGGCTTCGCTGATGCGATCTACCATATCGGACTCCGGGCCGGGTGCATAGCTGGATTCCACCCGCGCGACCTTGAAGCCGCTCTTGCCGGGGACGTTGCACGAATCCGCGTGGATCGAAAGCAGCGCATCCGCCTGGTAGCCATGGAGACGAATATCAAACTCTTCCAACAGGTCTACCTGCCAGCCGTGTTGATCTAACAGCGCCACCACGCGCCGGGCAATATTCATATTGACATCGACCTCTTGCAAGCCGTCGGGACAGATTGCGCCGCTATCACTGCCCGCGTGGCCCGCAATGATCCCCACGTGCGGGACCTCGGGCGCGGCGGTCGCAGCGG
>JBKHCQ010000477.1:0-2527 GCA_046541755.1 Anaerolineales bacterium
AAATACGCACAATCAAATACGCACAATTAAAAAGGAGGTTGGCGAGCGATGCATGGATATCACGGTAAAATTTTACATATCGACCTGACCGAGCGTAAAACCTGGGTCGAGGAGAAGCCGGAGTCGTGGTACAAAACCTACATCGGCGGCGTGGCGATGGCCACGCGGCTCTGTTGGGAGAATATCGAGCCGGGATGCGACCCGCTTTCCCCGGAAAACCCGATCTGTATTGCCAACGGCATCTTCGCGGGCACGCCGGTGCCGGTGGGCGGCAAATACGGTCTGGCGTCTAAATCCCCGCTGACGGGCTTCATCGGCGATAGCCTTTCGGGGAGTTGGCTCTCGATTGCCTTGAAGCGCGCCGGATGGGATGGCTTGGTGATCCACGGGGCCAGCGAGGAGTGGGTCAATGTCTATGTCAACGATAAGCGCGTGCAGTTCCGCGACGCGACCAAATATCTAGGCCTGGGCACCTTCCAGACCGAGGAAGCGATCCGCGAGGATCTGCTGGATGATCAGGTGCGCTCCGCCACGATTGGGCCGGCGGGCGAGAACGGCGTGCTCTTCGCCAACGTGACCAATGATGGTCGCCAGGCGGGGCGCACGGGCCATGGCGCGGTGTGGGGGTCCAAGAAACTGAAGGCTCTCTCCGTGCGCGGCACACAAGGCATCACGGTGCATAATCCTGAGAAGCTGCTGAAGATGTCCTTCGATATTACGGAAGCGTCGCAGGGGCCGCACACCTCGAAATATCGCTTGCTGGGCACGGTGACTAATGTGCTCAATATGGATAAGCTAGGTCTGCTGCCCACACGCAACTATCAAGAGGGCACCTTCGAGGATGCCGAGATGGTGAGCGGCGAATACTTAGAGGAGCATCATAAGGTGAAGAAGATCGCCTGCGCGCAATGTCCCATCGCCTGCGAGCAGATGTCAATGGCCAAGGAGCCGTGGAAAGGCGCGATGACGGGCATCGAGTACGAATGTCTCTTCGCCAACGGCCCCAACCTGGGCATCAGCGATATGAACGCCGTGATTAAGCTGATCGATGTCGCGGATCGCGCCGGGATGGACGCGATGAGCCAGGGCGTGACGATCTCGTGGGCGATGGAGACCTTCGAGCGTGGCATCTTCAAGAAAGAGGATTTCAAGTGCGCCAAGTACCCGGAGGGCTTCGAGCCGTACTTTGGCAATGGCGAGGCGGCGGTAACGCTCGCCGAGATGATCCGCGACCGCGAGGGCATCGGCAAGATCCTCTCGCTAGGAACGCGACGCGCCAGTCAGATCATCGACGTGGATCGGGGCACCGAGACCTACCAATGGGCGATGAACATCAAGGGCCTGGAGAACCCCGGCTACGATGCGCGCGGCCTCAAGACCTTCTCCGTGGGGTTGGCCGTGGGCACGCGCGGGGGCTGTCACAACCGCACCGCCGCCTACGATCCGGACATCAAAGGCCGAGTGGATCGCTTCTCCATCGACGAGACGCGCGGGAAATTGGCCGCGCGCACCGAGGAGTACGCCGCCGTCTACGATACGCTGCCGCTCTGCAAGTTCATCCGCCGCTGCTTCACCGGTAGAGCGGATCGGGCGGGCGCGTGGCCGGCCATCGCCGACTTGATCAACGCCACCACCGGCTGGGATTTCGACTATGACGCGGTGGATCAGATCGGCGTGCGGGCGCATACAATCAAGAAAGCCTTCAACATCCGCGAGGGCTGGACGCGCGAGGACGATCGTCTGCCCTATCGCTGGCATCACGACCCGATGACCAAAGGGGCGTCCGCCGGTCACGTCGTGACTGAAGAGGAGTTGGAATACCTCAAGGATCTCTACTACGAGGCCAAGGGCTGGACGAAAGAGGGCTTGATTCCCAAAGAGTTGTTGATCGAATTGGGAATGGAAGATGTCGCCGAGGAAATCGGTGTGTAGCTAGCCGTGGAACTACTCAAAGGAGAAAATAAAAATGCCAACTTCGACATCGAAGTATCAGTACATAACGTGTGATCCAGAGAAGTGCGTTGGTTGCCAGTTGTGCGAGTATATCTGCTCCTACACCAAGACAGGGGAATTCAACACCTACCGCAGCCGTATCCGTACGGTGCGGGCGGAAGAGGTGTTGATGACGGCGGTCGCGTGCCGCACCTGTGAGGATGCGCCCTGCGTCATCGCCTGCACCCGCGACGCGCTGACCCAAGACCCGGAGACGGGTGTCATTCGCGTGGATGCCGATCGCTGTGACGGCTGCACCTGGTGCATCGAGGCGTGCGACTTCGGGGCGATCTCCATCAACCCGGAGACCAAGCTGGCGGAGATTTGCGATCTCTGCGAGGATGAAGACGAGCCGCAGTGCGTGCTCTGGTGCCCCAAGGACGCGCTGGAATTGACGACGCCGGATCAGCGCGCGCAGCGTTCGCGCCACAAATTGGCCATCGATGAGGTGCTAGGAAAGTAATCTCGGGCTGTCCCCAGAAATGAATCTCCCAAGGTGAGTGATGACTGAATATGATGATTGCAGTTTCTGTGG
>JBKHCQ010000478.1:0-2526 GCA_046541755.1 Anaerolineales bacterium
GCTATCCTCAGCGGTACGGAGAAAATCGGCGGCGAAGGGGGCAACTTAAGCGTCGGCGAGAATCCCAGCGCCATCGCGGTCAACCCTGTCACCGACTACGTCTATGTCGCCAACCGGGATAGCAACAGCGTCTCCATCCTCGACGGGAAGACTCAGACGAAGTTAGGAGGAGATGTGCCGGTGGGCGCTAATCCCGTGGCCATTGCCGTCAATCCCACCACCGGCTATGTCTACGTCGCCAACACCGGCAGCATCACCGGCACTGATCGAATCAGCGGGAGCGTGAGCATTCTCCAGGGCACGGAGGTCATCTCCACGGTGCCCCATATCGAGCAAGCGCGAGGCGTGGCCGTCAATCAGCGCACCGGCCTTGTCTACATCCTCTCCGGCCTCAGCGACCCCCAAAATCCCCAAGGCTGGGTGGAGGTGCTGAGCGGCACGCAACATTTAGAGACGATCCCCTTGACAAATGAGCCGCTGGCCATCGACATCGATCCCAACAGCGATTACGTGTACGTTACAATTGGCCGGGGCGACGCGGGCGCGGTCACGATTTTGCGCGGGACGACGCCGCTGGAGACCTTCCCGATGGGCCAAACGGCCTTCGATGTCGCCGTCGATACCAAGACCGATCTGGCCTACGTCCCCATCCACAAGGGGAACGTCGCCGTCTTTGGGCGCACCGTCGTCTACAACACCGACCCGCTCGATCCAGACAGCGACGCGGTGGACTTACCGTGCCTCAACACCCAACAGGGCCAGAACTTGCCCATCACCATCACGATTCCGGCGGGCGCGATCCACACCACGCAGACGCGCGTGCTGTGCAGTCCGCTGGTCACCGTCGACGCGCGGCCCGATTATCTCTGGGCGCGCCAGGGCTTTCGGCTCTCCGTCGCCAAGGTGGATGGCAGCAATCCAGCCTACACATTCACAACGCCCCTCACCGTGACCATGGCCTATCTGGATCTGCTGCCCGGCATCATCGAAGAGGATGAACTGGAGGTGCGCCGCCGGGTCTGGTTAGGGGATCACTGGGATTGGCCCGCCGATTATGTCACGGCCACAGATCATCTTTCCGCTACAAATCAGTACGGGATGATAGTGAAGAGGAATGGAGAATACGCCCTGGTCTGGTTCGCGCCGCACGTCTACTTGCCGGTGATTGCGCGTCAAGGATGATGCGCGCGCGCCGTCAACGGGAGCACGGTCTCGCGGCTAAGATGGCCCGGCGATAGCGGCGGCGCGACCTCCAGCACTCCGCCATCGGCAAAGTAGGCGAAATCGAAGTGGACGGGATCGCCCGCTCGCTTGCCCGGCAGCGGCATCAAGCGCGCGGTGAGCGGCTTGTCGAGCCGGAGGGAGAGCGCAGCCACATCCCAGAGAATGTGCGCCAACGTCGCGGGGGCGAGATCGCCCGGCAGCGGGACAGTGTCCAAGCCCGTGCCGCAGACGGCCGACCATTGCAGCAGCGACGCCAGCTTTAGCCGCCCTTCCGCCGCCCGCTGGCCCAGGATGAGATCCTCCAGCACGGGGAGCATCAGCCCGCAGAAGCCCGCGCGCGGGAACTTCGCCTGATCGATGGCGTCGGTGAGCAGGGCGGACGCCGCCAACGTGCCGGGACAGCCCAGCGGCCCGCCGGCGATCCGCTCCAGCGCGGCGCCGATGCTGCACGCCGCCGTGGGAAAGGGCGCCAGCGAGAAATCGAGGCCGCCAAAGCGGATGCCGTGCTGATCGGCCAAGCGCTCGGCCACGGAGATCAGGCCCGCCGCCTCGCGCTCGATGGCCGCGCGCAAACGCTGCCGGACATCGGCTGCGTCACGTGCTTTTTGGCAGGCAGTCACGGCAAGATCCGCCGATTCCATCGCCAGCGCGAAGCTCGTGGGGCCGCCGTCGTGATACGCGGCGGGGAAGAAAGGCGTGCCGGGCGGGACGTTGGCGCTCGCCGTGAAGCGCAGATTGCCGAATCCGGCCTCGATCTCGGCGGCGCGATAGATGACCCGCGCGGCCTCGTAAACGGCGACGCCATCGATGGCCGCAACGTCCGGGGATGACGCGAGCAAATCCGCGCTGGCGAAGACGGCCTCCGTCGCGGCGAAAATCTCCGGCAGCCAGGCCAACGCCGCGCGCGGCACGATCCCCAACGAGACGTACTCGAAGCCGTGCACCTGGGCCGCCGCTTCCAATCGCGCCGCCCAATCGACCGGGGAAGCGGCCTGGGCCGTCAGCGCCTCGAAGTCGCACGTGGCCAGGCGCGTGGTCTGCACCTCGTGGCCGGCCGCCTCGTAGGCCGCGCGCGCCGCCGCGACGACGTCACCGAGCCGCGCCAGGTCGTGCTCCGGCCTCGGACTGAGATGATCAAAAAGCGTGATAGAACGGATTTTCACACGAACCTCCTTATTTTTAGATTGACCTAGGTTGACTAAGGTTGAACTTCAGTATATCGGCGCCCTTCATTATAGACAAACTGGGAGACAAGCGGGTTGAAACACCCGCCAATTCGAGTACACTGGCAAGGGGCAAGGG
>JBKHCQ010000479.1:0-2523 GCA_046541755.1 Anaerolineales bacterium
CTAAAAAAGCGTCCTATCCACCAAATTCTTGCTCGCCTGACACGAATTTGACTGGGGATCTGTTTTTCTGTAAATGCCTAACCAGATTGAACATCACGGCTCGCCAGCGCAACCTAGGCTGGCGGCTCATCGCCTGCCAATTCACGATACAAATCCGCATAGGCATTCCGGTCGGGGGGATTGAGCGAGAGAATCGTCTCAATCGTTTTGATCGCGGCCTTCTTTTTCCCAGCCTCAAGTTGCAAATCGCCCAGCACATCCAAATGGCCGATGGCCTTCTCTCGCTGCCCCAACTTCGTGTATAACTGCGTGATCCGGGCGCGGAGCGGGATGTTCTGCGGCTCCTCTTCGATCAGATCTTCTAGCAACGCCACCACACGCTTAATATCCCGCTTTTTGAGATAAGTGCGAATCAATTTATCCAGGGCGTTGACGCCTAGATGGGATTTTCCCACGCGGGGATAAAGGCGGAAGAGTGCGATATACGCCTCTTCATTCTCAGGATGGATGCGGATGATCTCTTCGTAGCTCTTGATAGCGTCTCGCCAGTTCAACCGTTGTTCATCTAGGTTAGCAATGTGATGTAAGATGCGCGCTCGCCATTCCTGCTCATCGCGAGCCTGAGGAGCTAAATCCAACGCCGTTTCATAGGTCTCCCGCGCTTCATCTACCTGAGCCAATTGATAATACGCATCGGCCATCTGGAGTTGTTGGGCCATCGCCTCCTCGAAGCGTTGCTGTTGCAGATAAAGATGGATCATCTTCTGCTGAGTCTCGACATCCAGAGGGAAAAGCTGCATAATCTCCCGGTAGATCGCTAACGCCTGGGCGTGCTGTCCCCGCGTCTCATACGTGCGGGCAATGGTGCGGAACTTAGCGATGCCCTGATCAAAATTATCGTTCGCTAAGAGAATATCCCCCAACAGGTGATGAAGGGGTAGATAATCCGCCGCCTTCCCGATAATATGAAACAGCTCCTCCTGAGCGCGATAGAACGCCCGCTCCTCCTGGTAACTCTGCGTTCGGGCCACCGATTGCAAGATACCCGTCGCATTCGGTCGACTGACCAACTCCGCCAGGCTCAACACCGATTCGCTATCCGTTAGGCGATCCAGACTCCGCCGCGCTTGCTGGATTTTCTCTTGCCAATCCGATTGCCCCAAGAAATCAGAGAGAGACTCACACAACTCTTGATTCTTCTCCGGCTTGTCGGGAGCGACGAGACTCTGGGCTAAGCCCGTGTAGATGTGACGCAGCGACTCGGCGCGCGGCGCAGCGACCGTCGTCACATCTACCGTCTCGAGCGCCGTTAGGTAGTGCTCCAGCGCCTCGGCGTAGTTCTCCTGCGCGAGAAGGCACTCGCCCAGCGCAAAGTGACTGCCCAACCCATACTCTGGCGCGGCAAGCGATTGCTCAAATTGCTCGGCAGCCTTCGCATATCGCCCCTGCTCCTTGTAGAGAATGCCCAAATTGAAGTGAATCGGCGGGATCGCGAAGCCGCCGTTCAGCAGGCTCTCATAGGTCTTTTGCGCCTCTTCCAGATCGCCGCGCGTCTGCGTATCGATGGCCTTACCGATGAGCATATCGATCTCCATCTGCGAGAACCCGGCAACTTGCGGCTTATCCTCCTCAAAGATCGATTCCGCCAACTCCTCCAATGCTCGGTGCTGCGCTTGATGAAGCGGCCCCCCACCCGCCTCCTCTAATTCACGCCCCTCCTCATCCAGCTCGTCGGTCGGCATCGGGACACGCGAGCCGATGGGCGGCGGCTCCTCGATGCGCCGGTCGCTCTGGAGCATCTTCAACGTCTTAGCGAGCCGGGGATCGTGGGAGATGAACCGCTGCATCTCACGGCAGACTTCGATGGCGCGCTCCCGGTGTTGATCCTGAAAGAGATACGCCAGCCACACAGCGGCCAGCACCGCGTTATCCACGTCGCGCTGTTGCTTGTAGACCTCCAGCAGATTGAGCCAGACGTTGGTGTTGCGCGGCTCCAAAGCCACGGAGGCTTCGAGCGCCGCGACATATTTGCTGGTCAACTCCTGACGGTTGTAACGCCGAGCGGCCTGGTAATACATCTCCGCCGCCTCTGCAGTTTCCCCTTGATGCTTCAGAATCTCGGCGATGCGCTCATACGGGCCGGGATCCGCGGGCGTCAACCGCGTCAGCCGCTTATAGATTTCCAGCGCCTCATCCAATTCCCGCGCGTTCAACAGCGCCCAGGCATAGCCCATCAGCGCCGAGACATCTTTTGGAAATTCCCGTAACGCCTGGCGATAGGCTTTGAGCGCATTCGTCCATTCTTCGGCCCAGACGTAATCGTTGGCCTTTTGCATCGCTTCATCAAAACGCATGCGGTTCCCTGCCATGAGTCACCCTCCGTTGCTGTTGATGATTCTTTTGAGCCGGCCTTGCGAAGGTGCGGCTGATTACGGCCTTAAACCTTCGCAAGGCCGGGTTGAGACTTCGTAACCGTTTAGTCTTGTGAGGTGCAACGCACTTTTGGGTTTATGACCAGATATT
>JBKHCQ010000480.1:0-2517 GCA_046541755.1 Anaerolineales bacterium
TTCATCACGACCTCCTTTCTGAGTACGGAACCTCATTACATCTAAAGTATACATGATTTGTGGTTATTTTGCAGGGTCGAGCCGGAAATTTCACGTGATAGATGGGGGATAGATGTTATAATGGGGCGGCGACGGCGACATCACGTTAGCACACGCTGACTAGAGGAGCGCATTGTGAACCAAGATCCAATACGATATGGCATTTTAGGCGGATCGTTCAATCCGCCGCATTATGGACATTTGGCGCTGGCGGAGACGGCGCGCGTGCAGTTGCAGCTCACGCGCGTGCTCTTCGTGCCGGCGGGGCAGCCGCCCCACAAATCCGATCACGAACTCACCACCTCGGAGGATCGGGTGGCGATGGTGCGCGCCGCGATTGCGGACAACGAGCACTTTATCCTCTCGTGCGTTGACGTGGATCGGCCCGGCCCGCACTACACGGTGGATATGATCACGCGCCTGCACGCGGCCTACGCCCACGTCACGGGATGGGTCTTCCTAATGGGCGAGGATTCACTGCACGACCTTCCCGACTGGCGCGATCCGGAGGGCATCTTAGCTCACGTGGATCTGGCCGTGATGCCGCGCATAAGCAAGCGCGTGGATATGGAAGAACTCGCGGCGCAGCTCCCCGCCCTCGAAGAACACCTGACGTGGCTGGACATCCCGCCCGTGAACTACGCCGCCACCGATCTCCGCCGGCGCGTGAAAAAAGGCTTGCCGCTGCGCTACTTCGTCCCGCCGGCGGTGGAAGAGATTATTAAACAAAGAGAATTATACAAAACTTGACTCGTATTGCGTAAAACGTATTACGTAATCGACTCATTACACAAGGCAAAATTGCACCTTACGGCTTACTTTTAGGAGGAAATTATGCGTCGTGTATGGTGGTTGATGTTGATTTTGATCCTGGCGCTCACCGGCTGCGACGAGATCGAGTCGTTGCTGCCAGAACGTGAAGCAGAAACGCTGCCCTCGGAGCACATCGCGCCGACGCCGGAGAGCCGCTTCCCGGCGGAGACCTCGACGGCCACGCGGATCCAATCGCGCGGCCGGATGATCGTCGGCGTGCGCTACGATCTGGAGCCGCTCTCCTACATCACATCGGAGAGCGACGTCGTCGGCCTGGAGATCGACTTGGCGCGCGAGTTGGCCCGGCGCTGGCTGGGCGATCCCGACGCCGTGGAGTTTCGGCAGGTGCGCTCCGACACGGCCTACGAGCATCTGACGGAGGGCGTCATCGATTTCGCCTTAGCCGGCCTGATGCACACGCAGAACGCGGAAGCGCACGCGGACTTCAGCCCACCCTATTTTATGAACGGTCAAGCGCTGCTCACCTTCCCCGATACGGGCATTCAGAGCGTCGAACAGCTCGGCGGACGCCGAGTCGGCGTGGTGTCGTGGACGGACGGCCAGGCCGCCTTGCAGGCCCACGAAGAAATCACACCCACCTACGTAACCTACGAGAGCTTCTTCGACGTCGTCGAGGCGCTGCGCACGCGCGAGATCGATGCCTACGCTGATCTTTATCATCGCCTGGAGCGGGCGCGACGCATGATCAACGGTACGACCATCGTGGGGCAGCACACGTGGGCGCCGGTCGCGATGGCCTATCGCCACGATGACCCTTTTTTCCACAATCTGGTGGCCCTGACGTTCCGGGATATGGCCGTCGATGGCACGCGGGACGCGCTCTACGCCGACTGGCTGCCGACGACCTCGCCGCCGGCGCTGGAGAAATGGCCGGGTGAGGCCGCGACGCCCGCTTTGACAGCCTCGCCGCCACAGCGCTCAACATTGGACGTGATCGGACGCATCCGCAATCGCGGCTCGCTCTCTGTGGGCTACTTCGTGGATCTGTGGCCCTACAGCGCCGACCGCGACGATGGCGTGCCCACCGGCTTCGAGGTGCGCCTGGTGGAGCGCATGGCCGAGTTGTGGCTGGGCAGTCGCGAAGCCGCGACCTTCATCCCGGTCACTCGGGCCGATGCCGTCCAGCAGTTGACGCAGGGCGAGTTGGATATGCTGGTGGGCAACTGGGTCCACACGCGCGAGGCGGAACTGAGCGTCGATTTTTCAATCACCGTCTTGAACGACGGCGTCAGTTTCTTCTCATTGGCCGAGACGCCGATCAGGACGCCGGAGGATCTAGGCGGACAGCCGGTGGGCGTCGTCGAGGGCAGTCCCGGCGCGCAGGCGCTGCCGCAACTCTCCCAAACTGCCGGCGTGGGCGTCAGCTCCAACACCTATCCCGATTTCGCCGCCGCACTCGAGGCTCTCAATCGAAACGAAGTGGCGGCCCTGCTCACCCATCGCCGCCCCGCGCTGGAGATTCTCTTTCGCCAGATGGGTTACTTCATCACCGACCGCCGCACTACCTATCGCCCCGTCGCGCTGACGCTGCCCCAAGGCGACTCTGAATATCGCGACCTGGTCAATCTAACGCTGATGACGCTCTACGATAACGGCGTCTATCCCGAACTCTACCAACTCTGGTTCGATGACGCCGTCCCCGAC
>JBKHCQ010000481.1:0-2514 GCA_046541755.1 Anaerolineales bacterium
CCATTCATCATTCGCCATTCACCATTCTCAATTCTCATCACCGTTGAGTTTGTACGTCCGAACAGTTTCGTTCAGCGCCTTCGCCAATCCGTTCAGATCCTGGGCCGATTTTTCGGCCTGGCGGGTGCTGGCCATGCTCTGGACCATCGCCTGGTTGATGTTGTCCATCGCGTCAGCGATTTGATCCACGCCGGAGGCTTGTTGCTGTCCGCCGGCGACGACCTGCGAGGCGATTTGGGCGGATTGGTTGATGACGGAAGCGAGTTGTTCGATGGCCTCGCGGGCTTCTGCAGCCCGGTGGACGCCCTCATCCACGACTTTGGAGCCTTCCTCGGTGACCATCACGGAGGCGTTGATGGCGTTCTGGATGTCGGTGAGGATGGCGCGAATCTGGGAGGTGGCTTGCTTGGATTGTTCGGCCAAGTTGCGCACCTCGACGGCGACGACGGCGAAGCCTTTGCCGTGCTCGCCGGCCCGCGCGGCCTCGACGGAGGCGTTGAGCGCCAACATGTTGGATTGGGAGGCGATGTCGCTGACGGCGGCGGTAATCTCGCCGATCTGTTGCGTCTGCTCGGAGAGCGCCAGGATGTTCTCGGCGATCCCCTCGACGCGCTCCTTGATCTGAGCCATACTCTCGATGGTCTTCCCGACCGATTCGCGGCCCGAGCGGGAGACGGCGACGGTGCGTTGTGATGAATCCGCGACCTCCTGCGCCCGCACGACGGCCTGCTCAGAGATGGTCTTGACCTCGTCGACTGTGGTCGTGGTCTGGCTGATGGCGGCGGATTGCTCGCTGGCGCCGGACGCCTGTTGCGTCGTGGCGGCCAAAATCTCGGCGGCGGCGGCGCTGACGTTGCTCGCGGCCTCCTGGATGTTGGAGAGCATCTCGCGCAGGCTGGAGCTCAGTAGATTCAGGTTGTCTTTGAGAGTTGCGAAGTCACCCTGGTACTCGGTCTCGATCTTGGCGGGGACCTCGCCCTGGGCGATCTTATCCACGTAACCCGCGGCCTCGTTCAGCGGCTCGATGATGGCGTCCAGCAGGCGATTCAACCCGCCCACCAGATCGGCCCAATCGCCCTGGAACTGTTGGACATCGGCGCGGACTTGCAACTGCCCTTGGGCCGCCGCCTCGATCAGCAGGGTGATCTCATCCACCAGGCCGCGCAGGTTTTCGCGCAGCAGATCCAGCCGCTCGTTAGCGAGGGCCTGCTTGCCCGGCAATCGCTCCAATTTAGGCGAGAAGTCGCCCTCGGCGTAGGCGGCTAAGATGTCGAGGATCTTCAAGATATTGCGCACGTGAACCTGGACTGCCTCATTGACGCCCACGGCCATCTCTTTATAGACGCCCGCAAATTGCTCCTCAGCAATGACAGCGTCGATATCGCCCCCTGCCTGCTCCTCGTAGAGCCGCTGCATCTCCTCCACAAAGCCGTTCAAGCTCTCGATTAAGAGATTGAGGTTATTTTTGATCTCGTTGAAGTCGCCGCGATATTCGTCGGTGATGGGTTCGGGGATGTCGCCCTTGCTGATGCGATCGATGTACTCACCGGCGACATTCAGCGGCCCGATGACGGCGTCCAGTGTATCGTTGACGCCCTGGACGATAAGCCGATACTCGCCGCTGAACTGACTGGCGTCGGCGCGAGTATCCAACCGCCCCTGCACCGCCGCGTCGATCAGTTCATTGACGCTGGCCGTCATCGCGCTGAGGCTCGCCTTCATCCGCACCATCGCGTGCCCCATCACGTCGGCGTCATCCTGCGGCTCGACATCGACGGTGAGATCGCCGCGCGCGATTTGGCCCATCGCCCGAGCGCCCTGTTGGAAGTAGGCGACCAGATTGTTGAAGGCGCGGCCAATCATCCCCAACTCATCTTGGCGTTGGTTGATGCGCTCCAGCTTGTCCCAATCCATGCCGGCCAACGCCGCATCGCCCACGGCGAGACGCCGCGCGCCTTGGGTAATGGTCTGGATGGGATTCGCGATGGAGCCGGCGATAAAGAAAGCCACGACGCCGACTACGCCCGCGATAATCACGCCGATGATGATGAACGCGTTCCGCAGGCTGTTCGCCGGTTGCATCACTTCGACAGCGTCGATCTTGCTGATGATGGCCCAATCGAGGCCCCGCACGTTCAGGGGATCGTAAACCACGTAGACTTCGTTGCCGATGGAGTCCGTGTGGATGGTGCGATCGGCGGCGCCGGCGCTCTCACCTGCCAAAGCGGCATCGGTGTAGGCTAAAGAAGGAAGTTCGTAGCCGATGACGTAGGTGCCCTGCTGGATGGTCAGGATGTCGCTGCGGAAGCTCTGGCCGCCATCGTCATCAAGGCCCACCAGGTAGGTCTCGCCGGTTTCGCCCATCCCCGTGCGCTCCTGCATAATCGTGTTGATATGTTCGTGGGGGATTTGCAGCGCGACGACCACCTGCACTTCGCCATCCTTTCCTATCACCGGGTTGGCCAAGAAGGCGGCCTGCGCATCCCCGCTGGGCGCGTACGGCTCAAAATCCGC
>JBKHCQ010000482.1:0-2505 GCA_046541755.1 Anaerolineales bacterium
GCCTGGATCGCCTCCGCGCTCTCCGGGCCGATGGCAGCTTCGGCTACATCGATGGGGCGGTGCATCAGCATCAAGGCGCCAAAGAGCGCCACCGCGCCGATCAATGTTAGCCATAACCAATTGCGATGTTTAATATCCATCCTGTCTTACTCCTTTCCGATGTTGGTTGAAAAAATAGAAAAAATTTGTCTATGATCAACGTCCGGTTTTGATTATGGCATCACCTCCTTCCTACATTAGATGTAAAAGATGCAAAAAAAGCCCCGGCCAAATCGGCCAGGGCTAGGCAGAGCTATGTAAGCGGTTTCCATCCACGTGGGTCATGCAGGCAGGGGGGATGGGTTGTGTGTTGAGTGTGAAATTTTGATGCCTCTCGTACATTCTGGGGACGAATGACAAGTTACTTCCCCTTACGTCCTCAAACCATATAATTATAGAAATGATGCGCGCCGTGTAGACTTCTGGGAAGAAAGCGTGGTTGAGTGTTGCGATGTTACGTTTTCATTATACTCTTGATGGCATGGGGGGCAAATGGCCGCTTTGACTATTTGATCAGGCTGGGTAAACTCTGGTTGCTGGTTGCTGGTTGCTGGAATGCGCGCGGTGGAGGTGGAGGCGTTAGATGGAATTAGCTCACATCGAGGACGAATTGAAGAAGCGCTGGGCCTATCCCTACATCTGGGGACGGGTGCAGAATGATCGCTTCGATACTCAGACGCGCTTTGTTTATAACATCCCTCAATTCGAGGCGCTCCTGAAACAGATCGAACGGCGCTTTGGCGACGCGCCCGCCCGCGAGTACGACGCTTACTTCAACTACGCGCTCAATCGCTGGTATAACTTCTGGTCGGCCCAGGCCATCGAGAAAATGTGCTGCGCGCTGGAGCGCGTGACGCCGGCCTCGAATCCGCGCCATCGCCAGATCGATTTTGTGATCGACGGCGTGCCCTTCGATCACAAAACTTCGGTTTTCCCCCAAGGCTTCGGGCGCGATCTCAACTATGCCGTCAACCATCCGGCGGAGCTGATCCGTTGGTTCTATCGCCGCCAGAGCCGGCAGCAGCGCCATCACCTCGCCAATCGGCTCTTCCTCGTGCTCTTCGCCTTCAACGGCCAGCACTGGAAGCTCCGCGCGGAACTGGCGTGGTTGCGCGCCATCGTGCAGGATTACGTCGCGACCTTCGATCCGGCGCGCCTGCATCGCTTCGATTTTGGCACGGGAGAGGCGACCTTATCCGATATTATTTGGGCGATTCGATATTGAACGGGACGGTATGACATCCTCTAAGAAAAAACGAGAATACATTGAGCTGAGTCAATCACGTCTTCTGGAGGTGTTGGAGGCGTGCATCGCGGCGGAGGATTTGGAGCTGATCCGCGAGCGGATCGCGGCGCTGCGCGACCATCTGGCCGAGTATCGCGCCAGCGATGAAAACCTCTCTGTTTCCCTGCGCCGCGACGTGTTTGAGGCCGAACTGGCGCAGATTTTGGAGACGCGGACGTTGCAGCGGACGAAGTACTATCTGCGGCGGCTGCGCAAGGGCGTGACCGAGATGCGCAGCTCCAAAGTCAACGACATCAACCTGAACCGCTGGAAGGAATATGACGACATTCTAACCGACAGCCTCTGGATGATGGATCGCCGCGATAACGCCGGCGCGCACGCGGCCTGGTATTGGGGCAACTTCATCCCGCAGATCCCGCACCAGATGATGCGCCGCTACACCAGGCGCGGCGAGTGGGTGCTCGATCCCTTCGCGGGCAGCGGCACCACCTTGATCGAGTGCCGGCGCCTGGGACGTCACGGCTTAGGCGTGGAACTCAACCCCGACGTGGCGGCCCGCGCGCGCGAACTGATCGCCGAGGAGCCAAATCCGGCGCAGGTGACCACGGAGCTGGTCCAGGGCGACAGCCGCACCATCGATTACGCCGCGCTCTTGGCGCGCCATCAGATCGAGCAGGTGCAGTTGGTGCTGCTGCATCCACCCTATCACGACATCATCCAGTTCAGCGAAAATCCGCGCGACCTCTCCAATGCCGCTTCCGTGGATGACTTCGTCGCGCAATTCGAGCAGATCGTGGCGCGCGTCACGCCGGTGCTGGCGCGCGGACGCTACTTAGTCGTCGTCATCGGCGACAAATACAGCCAAGGGGAATGGATTCCCCTCGGCTGTTACCTGATGCAGGCCGTGATGGCGCAGGGCTATCGCCTCAAGAGCATCGTCGTCAAGAACTTCGATGAGACGCGGGCCAAGCGCAATCAGCAAGCCCTCTGGCGCTACCGCGCGTTGGTCGGTGGATTTTACCTCTTCAAACACGAGTACCTCCTGATCTGCCAGAAAATCTGAGGGACTCTGCTTGTTTTTACAGCCATCCGTAGCCACCCGCCACTTTCCCCAAAACTGCTTTGAGGGGTTTCCAGAAATGACCCTACTGAAAAAAAGCCAAAGGAGGCTCGCGAAGCCGCTAAGGAAAATAAGGTAAAGGTTAATTTTCGTGATCAAA
>JBKHCQ010000483.1:0-2502 GCA_046541755.1 Anaerolineales bacterium
AGAGAGGGTGTTTAATTGATGAATCTTATAGCGTTGAAACAAACTATTCAATCGCAGGATGCACGACTGGCCGTTATTGGATTGGGATACGTGGGTCTGCCGGTGGCATGTTTGTTCGCCGATGCGGGGTTCGATGTCCTGGGTGTGGATGTCAAATCCGAGCGGGTGGCGAAGATTAATGCCGGTGAGTTGCCGATGGATGGTCACGAGCCGGGCCTATCGGAGATGCTGAGCCGCGTGTTGCGCGCCGGCAAGTTGCGCGCGACGACCAACTACGACGATCTGCGCGACCGCGATGTGATCACCATCAGCGTCGAGACGCCGGTGGATGAGCAGCACATTCCCCGCTATGTGGCGCTGCGCAGCGTGCTGCGCGCGCTGGAACCGGTGCTCAAAGAGGGCGCGCTGGTCATCGTTGAATCGACCATCGCGCCGGGGACGATGGCGCGCGTTGTGAAGCCGCTGCTAGAAGCTTCGGGCAAGCGCGTGAACGAGGATTTTTACCTGGGCCATTGCCCAGAGCGCGTGATGCCGGGCAAGCTGCTGGCCAACCTGCGGGGGGTGAGTCGCGTGTGCGGCGGCAAGACGCCGGAGACGGCGGAGACGATGATCGCGCTCTATCGTCATATCGTGCAGGCGGATCTCGACCCGGCGGATTGCGTCACGGCGGAGCTGGTCAAGACCACGGAAAACGCCTACCGCGACGTCAACATCGCCTTCGCCAACCAGGTCGCGCTGATTTGCGAGGCCGTCGGCGGCGATGTGTGGCGCGTGCGCGAGTTGGTCAACAAGTCACCGGGACGCAATATGCTCTATCCGGGCGCCGGGGTGGGCGGCCATTGCATCCCCAAGGATCCGTGGCTGCTTGTGTACCAGGCGCAACAGCAAGGCGTGCCGGCGCCCTTGATCGCGGCCGCGCGCGAGGTCAACGAGTCGATGCCGCGGCACGTGGCGACCCTGCTTGAGGCGGCGCTGGCCGAGGCCGGCGTATCGCCGGCGGAGGCGCGCGTCTTGGTGATGGGCTATGCGTACCTGGAGAATTCGGATGATACGCGCCACAGCCCCAGCGCGGCGTTGGTCGCGCATCTGCGGGAGCGCGGCGTGGAGGTCGTCATTCACGATCCATACATTCCCGCGTATCAAGGGGATCTGTGGTCGCGGGCGCAGGGATGCGACGCGGCGGTAGTGATGGTAGAGCACGACGTGTATCAGCCGGTAGATCTGGGCGCGCTCAAGGATGCCCTGCGCGCGCCCGTCGTGGTGGATGGCCGGCGGGTCTTCGATGCGGAGGAGGCGCGGGCTGCCGGATTGGTTTATCGATGCGTGGGACTGCGCACATGAGACGCCATAATACCTGGGTTGTCGCGTGAGGTGAAATCGGCGACGGATTCTACAGGAAATATTACCCTGATACCAAAGATTGTAGTTGGGGATAATCGTAGAGGAGTAAGCCAATGTTTGATCGAGAAATATTAGAGGTTCAGCAAGGTATTTGGATTAACGAGCGTTGGATCCATGATGCTAAGCTTGGTAAGCGTCTGCAAGTGGTGGTGCGACCGGGGGAAATCCGCATCTTACCTGTGTCTGAGGAACCTGAGGCAGCGGCAGCATCGGAAGATCCGGTATTGGCGGTGGCCGGGATTTTGTCTGGCGAGCCTCTCTCCGCGGAGGAGATCGAGCGGGAACTCTACACGGGAGACGTAGCCACGCCATGAATCTTGCGCCTGTATTTGTGGATACTTGGGGATGGATGGCGTTGGGGTATCGCCGGGAACCTCGGCACGACAAAGTCCAAGCGTTCTACCGCAAACTGCGAGCGCAGCAGATTCCTATCTATACCAGCGATTACGTCCTGGATGAACTCATCACCTTGCTGTTTCGGCGTGAAAGTTTCACGGACTCCGTTCGTTTTGTAGATGGGCTTTTTGCCGCTACAGCTCAGGGGCATTTGGTAATGGAACGGGTTACTTCGGAACGGTTTGCTACGGCCTGGGAGCTTCGTAAGCAGTTTCAGGATAAACCGGGCATATCGTTTACCGATCTTACGTCAATGGCAATTATGGGGGATTTGGGGATTTCCCACGTCCTTACGGAAGATGCTCACTTTGTCCAGGTAGGGATGGGGTTCTTCAGGGCGCCGTAATTGCCTTCATCGTCATTGGATCAGCAGTTGGATCTGGGCGCGCTCAAGGACGCCTTGCGCACGCCGGTCGTGGTGGATGGGCGACGGGTCTTCGATGCGGAGGAGGCGCGGCGTACAGGGTTTGTTTATCAGGGCGTGGGGCAATGAGCTGGAGGTGGATATGGTGGCGCGAACTATGGAGACAGAGGAAACAGCGGAAGCAGTCGAAACGTTGGAAGCATTCGAGCGGTTGATCGTGTCTGAGTTGCCGCGCTGGATTGCGGAGCATCCCACGCTGCGCGCCCGCTTGCGCGAAGCGTTCGCAGCCGGCGAGACCACAGCCCCATTGCGAATGACCTACGCCGAGTTCCTGGCCTGGG